>CALUTA010000012.1 GCA_944323585.1 Candidatus Gastranaerophilales bacterium | reverse complement strand
GCTCGCAATGACGTATAATTCTCTCTCTGTACGAAATGGTTAATATAATATTGCTTCGGTTTAAATATTTCGAAGCCCAAAATCTTCAGGTGGTAAATTGCTAATTGTTTTCGACAATTTTTACCCCGCTGCTTGTTCCGAGGCGTTCTGCACCTGCATTAAGCATTTTGAGCGCTGTTTCACGGTCTCTTATGCCGCCGGAGGCTTTTACTTTTAATCCGTATGGCGAAACTGTTTTATACATTAAAGCTACGTCTTCCTCTTTTGCGCCGACACCGTTTCTGACAAAGCCTGTTGAGGTTTTTACAAAATCAGCTTTTGCTTCAATGCAGAGTTCGCATGCCTTTTTGATTTCGTCTTTTGTAAGCAGATCTGTTTCTAAAATGACTTTCAGCGGATGATTTTTGCAGAATCCTTTAACTGTTTCAATATCATATTTTACAAAATCATAATCCTTGTTTTTGAGTGCCGTAACGTTTATAACCATATCAATTTCATCTGCGCCGTCTTCTATTGCAAGTTTTGTTTCGTAAGCCTTAACTTCCGGCCTGTTTGCACCGAGCGGAAAACCTACGACTGTTACGACTTTAACGTCACTTCCTTTTAAGTGTTCTTTTGCAATCTTTACATACATGGGATTTACACAAACGCCGAGAAAGTTGTATTTTTTTGCTTCTTCAAATAGTTTTATAAAATCTTCTTCTTTTGCATCCTGTTTTAAAAGTGTGTGTTCAATATGCTTGTTTAAATTTTCCATAGTTCCTCCTGTTTATAAAATATTATCTAAAATTTTTGATGTTGAATAGGCTCTGTTCAGGGTGAAAAAGTGCAGCCCTTTCACATTGTTGGCAATTAATTCTTTACACTGGGCTGTTGAGAATTCTATCCCTAGATTTTTAATGTAGTTTTTATCTGTTGAATGTTTTTCGATTTTTTGTTTCAGTTCTGAGGGAATAGTAATTCTTGCAAGTTGTGTCATTTTTTCAAGTTGTTTAGCACTGATTATCGGCATAATTCCTGCAATAACCGGTACGTCAATCCCATTCTTTTCAAGGGTTTCAAGGTAAGAGTAAAACTTTTCATTCTGAAAAAACATTTGTGTAAAAATCGCATCAGCGCCTGAGTCAATTTTCTTTTTTAAATTTTCAAGGTCTTCTTTTAGCGAAGAACTTTCTATGTGACCTTCCGGGTAGCCGGCAACAGCTATTGAAAAATCAGTTTTGTGCTTAAGATATTCGACAAGCTCATTTGCGTGGCAAAAGTCTTTACAAATTTCAGTTGTATTTTCGGGTAAATCCCCTCTTAATGCAAGAATATTTTCGGTTCCAAGTTTTTTTAGAAAATTTATATGATTGTCTATTTCGTCCTTTGAACTGCTTATACAGGTAAAGTGTGGCATTATGCCTGTTTTTATTGAACGGCTCAGGTTTTCAAGAACAGTTTTTGAATAAGGATTTTTTTTGCCTGAAGCACCGCAGGTTAAGGAGAAAAATTGCGGGTTATACTTGTTTAAAACTTTTATTTCACTGTTTAGCCTGTCAAATTTTTCTTCACAATCAGGCGGAAAAATTTCAAATGAAATAACTGTTTTTTCTGATTTATATATCTCTCTTAACTTCATAAGCTGATTATATCACAGTTTGAATATGCCGTGAAATGTTTTGCCTAATAAAAAACAACTCCTGATTTGCGTATCAGGAATTGTTTTTTATTTTTATTTACTGATTAAAATTTGTATTCAGGAATTTCAAATTTTTCATTGTTTGCATCTTTGTCGACAAATGCAAGGTAATATTCCATTGCTTTATCTTTTGTCGAATTATAGAATGCGTCATCAATGTATTTTTTATGAAGTTCTGTTCTAAATCCGCTGTAGTTGCCCATATTTGTTGCATAAAGCTCCAGAACATGCTTGTCAATTCCGGCTCCGTATGCTTTTGTTTTTGCATCGGTTCCGGACGGGCGGATTTCTATGAATTTGTCGTTAAATTCAAGGTATGTGCCGTCGCCGACAAATTTGATTGACTGAAGATTGTCAAAACAAAGGCTTTTGAAAGAGTCGTTCAGAACTTCTTTGACATCATCAAGCGTCATTTTGCCTTCTTTAACAGCGATAGCCATTGTTAAATAGAACAGGTCATTTTCGGTTCTTTTCTTTTCGCCTTCTGTTTTTGCCTGTTTGAGTTTTTCAATATCAGGTTCAGATTCATTGTAATATGCGATGTCTATTCTTGTGTCAAATCTGCCCTTGATTGAGCACTCGTCAAAAATTCTTACAAGATTTCTTGAAAGGGATACGTCTTTAAGGCTTGCGATAAGAGCAGAAGCCACAATAATAGCTTCGGTTGCACTTTTTTCTCTCATTGCAACAGCGCATCTTCCGGCATTTGATTTGATTAGTTCTTCGGTTCCCATAATCATGCCGCCGCTTTCTTCACCTGCAAAGATTAATCTCGGGTTTACACCAAGGTTAATCGGGTTTGAAAACACGTCATCAATAATAACTTCTTTATCCGGAGCTTTTTTAAGTTTAAGTTCGACTTTTTTCATTATGTTTGCAATTTCTTTGAAGCCGACAGGAACATTAACAACTTTTACTCCCTGATGTTTTGCCCATTCATCCCAGCTTAGAGCAGAGGCAGTTGTTTTTATCATAAATCTCGGGTGATTTTTCCATAGTCCTTGAGCTTTAAGCTGTTTTGCCTGAAAATCCATAAGCATCAAAAATGCCTGATTGGCTGTGAAGATGGTGAGAATTGATTTGTCATCAAGTTTTATGTAGTCAATCCCTGCTTCTTCAAGTTTCGGAATTCTTAAGCTTGTTTCTTTCTGGGCAATAGTCAGTCTGTCGTGATCCGGATCCGTTATTAAGACTGTTGTCAGGAGCGGAAGGTCTTTAAGTTTTTCTTCGTAATGCATTGTCTCAATTACAGGGAAAAAATTTTCGCCGTTCGGGCGTTTGGCAAGAACCGTTGCGTCTACTGAATAATCATAGAAGGCTTTTTCGCCTTTTGGCGTGTGATCGTATTTCCCGATTGAGTGGAAGAACGGATCTTCTTCCGTGTTAAACCAGATAAATTTGTCTGCAATATCAAGCTTTTTTAATACTCTGCTTAATGTTCTGTAAGCGGAGCCGCCGACATTTTCAATAACAATTTTATCTTCCAGACTTTTTATGAGATTCAAATTCTGTTTTTGTGCAACACCGGATTTGAGATATTCCACATAAAGTCCGGTGCCGTCTTCAAGATTTTTCATTATTTTTTCGTCGATAAGCGGGCTGTCTGATCTGGCAATTTTAATTTCATATTTCCCGTCACGTTCGGTTTTTTCAAAAATTTCACTTATTTTATCGACAAATTCAAGACTTTCTTCCGGCAGATACTGGCTTCCTTGAGAATTTAAGTCTTTTGTCGCATTTTTGACTGAAATACCGTGAGAAGATGTTATGTATTCTCCGCCGAGTAAGTCAAGCTTAAATGCCAAAAATGATGCAAGCCATATCGGAATTGTTTTTCTGCCATCAGGAAGAAGTGTTTTAATTCCTTGTGCCGCCTGAACTCTTGCAATCGCTTCCAGGTAAAGATCCGAGTTGTATCGCACTTCTCTGCCTGCGATTTTTAAGATTTCCTTCCCTGCATATTTTTCTTTTGCAACAAGTGCCTTTGCTAAAGTGGCAAGAACGATTCCGACAAGGTTGATCGGAAATCTTGTGTCCTGTGGAAAAAGAATATTCTGCGGACCTCTGATTCCAGCGGTTGAAACTTTTGCTTCTTTTGCATAATTCGCAAACCACTCTCTGAGATTCAACCCTTCCGGATTTTTATCTTTGTCATAAGGTGCAAGATGCTCTTTTTTTAGTGTAAACGTAAATTCACCTTTATTATTAAAATCCATTAAATTAAGTTCTTTTATGTATTCCGGGGTTTTTTCATAAACGCTGTCGAAAAGTTCGTTTTCAAGTTTGTTATTTGATTTTCGGCAAACTGTCATCTCTTTCTCCTTCTTAAATATAGCCTGACAGGTGAATTATATAAGAAAAATAACTATTGTTCAATATTTATTTTGAGATATAATGTTTTTAAGGAGTGCCGAATGAGTAAAGAACCAAAAAATTATTCAAACAGACCTGTTGAAACATTTAACTTCTGGCGTTCATTGTTTCAAATTCTTGTCTGTAAGTTTTTTTATATGATAAGATTGAAGCTTGTTTACAGGTTAAAGGTTGAAGGTCTTGAAAATGTTCCGAAGGATAATGCCTATATAGTTTGCCCTAATCATCTTTCAACTCTGGATCCGCCGCTTGTGGCGGCTGTTTTGCCAAGAAGAGTTTCTTTTATGGCTAAGAAAGAATTGTTTGACATAAGGTTTTTAAGATGGTGGATTGACTGGCTGGGGGCTTTTGCAGTCAACAGAGAAAGTTTAGGCCCTTCTACTATTAAAACCGTTATGAATATTAAAAAAAGTGAGTGGGTCTTCGGGATATTCCCTCAGGGCACAAGAGGAGAACCCGGAACTATTTCAAATATATCAAAGGGATTTGCCGGTCTTGCTAAAATTACAAAATGTGCGGTTCTTCCTGTCGGAATAATCGGAACCAACGAAGTTAAAAGATTGCCGTTCTCCGGACAAATTGTCGTAAAAATAGGCAAGCCGATTCCATACAGTGATGATACCGACAATGTTGTTTCCGAATGGACTAAGGCTATTCAAGACTTAACAGGTTTTAAGTATGTTGAAACTGCAGAAATGGAAAAGAAAATTAGTTAGGAGTTTAAGATATGGCTGGAAAACAAAGAAATTATAACAGAAGATATCCATCTGAGTATGGAATATTGAGAACTCTTTTTTACATGACTTTTCTGTACACTGTAGTCGTGCCATTTATGAAAATTTTCTACAATTATGAAATTACAGGTAGAGAAAATTTGCCGAAAGAAGCTAAAAACGGCAAATTTATATATACAGCAAACCATGTTTCAATATTTGATCCGCCGATGGTGACGATGGCTACAAACAAGCCTATTGCATATATGGCGAAGAAGGAGTTATTTGTTGACGGTGAAAAGTTAAGCTGGCTGGTTAAACGCTTAGGAGCATTTGCCGTTGACAGATCTAAGCCTGAAATTGCAACATTCAAAACTGTTCGGGATATTCTTTCCACAAGCTGGTCTTTAGGTGTGTTCCCGCAAGGCGGTATCAGACCGTACGGCAAACTTGATGAAATTAAAAAAGGTTTTGTTGTGATCGCCAAAAATGCAAAGGCTGATATTATTCCGGTTGCAATTGACGGATTTGACGGTTACCCTAAGCTTAAACCGTTTACAAGACGCAATGTAAAACTTCATATCGGAAAACCTATTTCTTATATGCTTCCCGAAGATGAGATTATTTATCAGTGGGGCGAACAGATGTCAAAGCTTGCAGGGTATGAAAATCTGCTCCCTGTTCCTGCGGGCAGAACTTCAAAAAATGTTTGATTGGGTCGTTTTGGCTTTATATAATCAGACTTTTGTTGCTATAATAATTAAAAAGCCCTTAAGAAATATCTTAAGAGCTTTTAGTTTTATTTAAAGAAAGGAATTGATTATGCTTATGCTGCTTGAGCAGGAGCTTGCGCAGCAGGAGTCATTTCAATAGTTTTTGTTTGTTGTTGATTCTGTGCCGGTTGCGCAGCAGGAGTCATTTCAATGGTTTTTGCCTGTGTATTTGTGTCCTGCATCTGGTTTAATTTGGCAAGTGCTGCATTTGCTGCATCCTGTACATTTTTGTCTTGATCGTTCTTAGCAATTGTGAACAATGTGTTCAGGTCTGCTTTGTATGCCGGCTGCTGAATGTAGCTTAATGCTTCAATTGCAGAAGTTCTTACCATCGGGTTCGGGTTGTTCTTAAGCTGTTCAACGATTGAAACCGCACCCGGAAGTTCTGTCAGAGGAACTGTTGTGTTTGTCAATTTTGCAACTTCGTCGGAATAAAGTTTCTGCAAGATTGCTGTTGTGAACATTGCGTAGCTTTTGTTTCTTTCAGCCTGTTCCATCGGTGTGATTGAAGTTGCTAGAGTTTTTTCAGCATCTGTCATTTTTTCGTTTTTCATCAATTTTTGTCTTGCTGCGATTTGTTCCGGAGTCGGGCCGGCAAGTTTTGATGAATCTGTGTTAATAATCTTATTCAAAGTATCCATTACTTTTACATCAAGTAATTCTGTTGCTTTTTGCGGATTATCCTTAACCATGTTAGCTATTTCTTCCATGCCTGCAGCCTGAACTTCGTAATCAGGGTTTGTTAATTTGGCAATGAAAGCATTCAAATCAACCTGCGGTTCAAGCGGAACCGGAGTTTCTATTTGAGGAGTCTGCTGAGCTTTAGGTTGTTCTTCTGCAGGTTTTTGAGTTACAACAGGCTGCGGAACTTCAGTTTGAGGAGCCTGTGGAACTTCAGTTGCAACAGCTGGAGCTACAGCCGGAGCTGTCGGTGCAACGGGAGCTGAAGGTGTTTGTTCTGTAACCTGAGGAGGAATTATTGTAGGTTGTTGAGCAGGCATGTAATACGGTTGAATCGGTGCCTGCGGATACTGGTAAACTGAAGACTGCGGGTAGTTGTAATAAGGCATTGTCGGTTGTGCATACTGAGGCATCTGTGCTGCACCCGGAGCAATTACAGATGGATTGTGGACATCAATTTTAACCGCATTGTAGCTCTGAGGTTGTTGCTGCGGTTGTGCTACCTGCATGTAAGGATTGGGGAGATTTGGAATTTGCATCATATTATCGTTTCCTTTCAATAAATAAATATTTTATTCCTATTCTACTGTTTTAATAACCCTGAAAAAAATAAATTGCTATATAAAATCATATTTTTAATAATTCTTAACATAATATTAGCAAAAACATTGTATAATACGACTTTCGAGATTTAAAATATTTACAAAACTTTTAATATAAAATTCTTTAATTTGTCATAACAGACTTATTTATGCTAATATGTTGTGTGTATAATTAAAGACACTGGGAAAACGAGGCCGGACTTTTATGATATTGAACAGAAAAGAAACAAAATCAATCAGATCTGCTTTTGGCAAAACCTTAGAGCGTTTGGGGCATTCGAATAAAAATATAGTTGTGCTGGATGCTGATCTGGCATGCTCTACTCAAACTCAAATTTTTGCAAAAAGTTTTCCCGAAAGATTTTTTGATTGCGGAATTGCAGAGCAGGATATGATTGCAACAGCTGCAGGTCTGGCATCTGCCGGTAAAATTCCTTTTGCTGCAAGTTTTGCAATGTTTGCGACCGGCAGAACTTATGATCAGATAAGAAATTCGATCTGTTATCCTGAATTTAACGTAAAAATAGTTGGTACTCACGGCGGGGTTACGGTAGGCGAAGACGGGGCAAGCCATCAGGCTCTTGAAGATGTTGCTCTTATGCGCGGGCTTCCTCATATGACGGTTATTGTTCCTGCTGATTGCAGAGAGTGTGAACAGGTTATAGAATATGCCGCTTCAAATTACGGGCCTATGTATATTAGAATACCCAGAACAAATGTTTGCGATATATTTGATGACAGCTACAAATTTGACGTTGCAAGGGCTAAAGTCATAGAGGACGGGACGGATGCAACTGTTATTACAAACGGCGAAACGCTTGCGGAAGTCATTGATGCAAGCCGGCAGCTTAAGAGTGAAGGCTATACGATAAGAATTTTGCACATGCCTGTTGTAAAACCTGTTGACGTAGAAGCGGTGGTTGAGTCTGCCAGAAAGACCGGACTTGTCATAACTGTTGAAAATCATTCAATAATAGGCGGGCTCGGAAGTGCTGTATGCGAAGTGCTTTCTGAATACCATCCTGCAAAAGTTAAGCGTATAGGTATAAATGACAGGTTCGGGCAGAGTGGAAAATCAGATTTGCTTCTGGATTATTACGGGTTATCAGCGCAAAAACTTGTCTGTTCAATTAGAGATGAAATTAAGAAAAGAGGTAATTTATTATGATTCAGTTCAGAGCGGTTACCAAAAAATATAAGAATGATAATTATGCACTGAAAAATATCAATCTTGATATTTTGTCCGGGGAATTTGTTTTTATTGTCGGGGCTTCCGGGGCAGGTAAATCTACATTGATGAAACTGCTTTACAATGAAGAACGTCCGACAAGCGGAACTGTTACTATAGGAGGGATTAATATTGCAAATCTCTCTAATGACAAGGTTCCGAATTTGAGAAGATGTATGGGCATTGTTTTTCAGGATTACAAACTTTTGCAAAACCAGAGTGTTTATGACAATGTTGCTTATGTAATCAGAACACTCGGCATAAGTTCAAGGGAAATTAATGCAAGGGTTACGGGCGCATTAAAGATTGTAGGGCTGTATGACAAAATGCATGCAACGCCGGCTGAACTTTCAGGCGGTGAACAGCAAAGGGTAGGTATAGCACGAGCAATTGTAAACGGGCCTCCGCTTTTGATAGCTGATGAACCTACAGGAAATTTGGATCCGAAAAATTCACTTGAAATTATGCAGATATTAGACCAGATTAATCAGAGAGGAATTACGGTAATCGTTTCAACTCATGACAACGCAATGGTTGATTACTTCAGAAAACGTGTAATTACTCTTGACAAAGGCGAAATCGTCAGGGATATACAAGCAGGTACTTATGAATGATCAAAAACTTAAAATAAAAAAGAAAGTTAAAAAACATATACCGAAAGACTGGCTGTGCGAACTCAGGATTTTGTACCGTCTTTCAATGGAAACTTTTAATGATATAAGAAGAACAGGCATTGTGAATATAGTTATAATCACTACAATGGCTGCAATTCTTACAATTTTCGGATCTTTTTTCCGGAGTGCGATGTCTATTTCTTCATTTGCGCATGAATTGGGGAATGTTCTTGAAATTTCAGTATATCTTAAATCAGGTTCAGATCCTAATACTGTTAAAAACAGGATTAAGGAATTTGAATATGTCGAAGGGGTAAAGATTATACCTAAAGATGTTTCCTGGGCAAATCTGAAAAGGGAGATGAATCTTCCTGATGTTGCAAATCCTCTGCCGGATACGCTGCATGTAAAAGTCGACAAGCCGGAGAATATCGATCCTGTGTTTAAAAAAATAAAAGAGCTTTCATCTGTTGAGGATATGAGTTATGCGCAGGAGCTTGCAAAGCGTATTCAGACACTTAACCATGTCGTAAACACTATTACTGTTTTTGTCGTCATAATTATGGCAATATTAACGATTACTATTATAAATAATACTATTCAGCTGGTTATCCAATCCAGAAAAGATGAGATTGAAATTATGCGTTTAATGGGGGTCAGCAACTGGTATATAAGGTTCCCGTTAATTATGCAGGGAGCTTTTTACGGCTTTACGGGGGCTTTAATTGCGCTTATTCCGTTGAATTTTGTTCAGAACGGTTTAATTAATATGCATCAATTCTTTATGGTGCCGTCGCCGATTTATGCACAAAATATTGTTATTATAATAATGTTTGCGGTCGGAACTCTTTTCGGGGCCGGAGGAAGCTTCCTGTGTATTAAGAAGCATTTGCAAGTGTAATGTTTATGAAAAATAAAAGTATCTTATTAATAAGTGACAATAAAAGAACTGAAGCTGATTTGTCTGAAAAACTTTTGCTTTTGAGAAATTCGGACGATATAGAAACTGTCGGCTTTGATGAAATTCAGAATTTGTTTAACAACTATTGCACAGATGTTATTTTGCTTGATTCCTCAGGAAGAGAAAACTCAATTGAAACAGAAATCCGTTTTATAAAAGAAAATGACGGACATGTCTTTTTAATTTTGCTGTCGGAATCTTCCTCTCCTGATTTTATTGCAGGCATGTATGACTGCGGAATTGATGATTATATTTTGCCTTCATCAACTCCGGCTGATGTTTTGATTAAGGTAGTGAATGCAATAAAGAGAGCTGAAGAAAGAAAAATTGCTTATAAAAATGAATTGCTGTTAAAAGAACTTGATGTTATATCTTCCGAAAGCGGATTTTATACGGAAAGATGCGCAAATGAACTTTTAAATCAGGAATTGGAGCATATATCTGACGGTATTTTTATGATTGTTACTTATGATGAACTTGACCGAGCCAGAGTGTCTGTTGATATACTCCGGAACGCAGTCAGTACATCAGTCAGAAAAAGTGATACTGTTGTTGAATTAAGGACAGTAAAGTTTTATATTTTACTTCCGAATACGGATATTGACGGCGGAATTGCTGTATTTAGAAAAATAAAAGAAAATCTTCAGGATGCTTTCAGGCTGAAAGCCGGAATTGAAAAAATTACATCAAAAGATTTTAGAAGTATCGAGCAAAAAGCTTCTGCAGCATTATCCGAGGCAATGCTCAGTGCAAATGATTATTGTATTTATGCAGAAAAAGAATCTTCTCAGCAGGAAAAAGATTGGAATATTGAAATCGAGCCGGAGAAAAAAGATTTTAAATTATTCAGACAAAAGTTTTCAAAAAAGATGGAAAACGTGATAACTCCGGTTTTTTACAGGCTTCAGAAAGTGTTTGAGTCAGAACTTCCTGATACAAAAATTGAACAATCAACAGACGAGTTTCAGTGCATTTTTCATTTGAAAAGCAAGAAACAGACTAGCCGTTTGACATTGGTTTATACCGGATTGGGCAAGATTGTGCTGTATATTACACACAGCGGGCTTGACAGTCCGGAAAACAGAGAAATCATTCTTCCGCTGAAAGACCTTACAGAAAAATCTTTGTCGGATATTGTTTGTGCTTTCGTGGAAGAATATAAATCGTGTATAGATGTTTAAGAGGAGAAAATAATGAATGTTTTAAATCCCGATAATTCATTGCTGCTTATAATTGATGTGCAGGAAAAACTTGTAAATGCGCTGGATAAGAATATAATTGTCAAACGGGTTTCAAATCTGGTTAAGTCGGCGGCACTTCTGGAAATACCTGTTGTTGTAACAGAACAATATCCGAAAGGTCTTGGCACAACCGTTGCGGAAGTTTCATCAGAATTTCCTGAAAATACTCCTGTATTTGAAAAGGTTTCTTTTAATGCTTTAGAAACGGAAGGTGTGCTTGATAAAATAAAGTCTTACGGCAAAAAGCAGATAGTAATTTGCGGGATAGAAACTCATATTTGTGTTCACCAGACAGCGGCGGCACTTTTGAGGGAAGGTTTTGAAGTTTATGTGGTCAAAGATGCCTGTGCAAGCCGTAATAAGTACGAATTTAAGCAGGGAATAGAGCTTATGGCGCAAAACGGTGTAAAAGTAACCTGTGTTGAAATAGTGCTTTTTGAATGGCTTAAAACCGCTAAAAATCCGCATTTTAAAGAAATTCAAGCTCTGATAAAATAAAATCTTAATTATCCATTTAGATACGCAAAAATAGAATATATTTGTCTTTGTGAGCCTGTAAATGCGAAGCAATCCAGCTGATTTTTAACCCGTCATTCTGACCTATTATAAATAGAGTCTCCTTGCTGAGCCTGACAGGTTTATCAGTGCTTTTTTAACAAATCGAAAAACTTCATAAATGATTAAACGGATTGAATATCAAGAGTAATTTGATGTTTTAATGCCTCAAGCGAGTCGAATTTTTTCTCCGGCCTAATCATTTTTAAAAACTTTACTTCAATATTTTTGTCGTAGATATCTTTATCAAAATCAAGGATGTGTGTTTCAAGAGATGTTTGTTTGGTATCGGAAACCGTCGGGCGGACTCCGAAATTAGTGATTCCTTTGAAAATTTCGTTGTTAAATTTTACGCTGACCGAATAAACTCCGAGTGGAAGTTCAATAAGTTCAGAAGGATAGATAATGTTTGCAGTCGGAAATCCGATGGCTCTGCCTATCTGATGGCCTTTTTCCACTTTTCCGCAGATTGTGAAGTTGTAGCCGAGCATTTCATTTGCTTTTTCTATTTCTCCGTTTGTTAGAAATTCCCTGATTGCAGTGCTGCTTATAGTAAGAGTATCTGCTTTTTGCGGAGGAATTTCAAAGTATTCGTAGTCGAATTTTTTTGAATATTTTTCTAAAAATTTTACATTTCCCGATTTTTTATATCCGAAATTATGGTTCCAGCCTGTCGTGATGGCTTTAGGTTTAAAATGTTTTACCAGAACACCTCTCAGGTAATCTTCCGCAGTAAGTCCTGAAATGCTGCCAAAATCAAGTTCTATTAAGTAGTCAACACCGAGATTCGCAAGGTGCTTTGCTCTGTCGTCACGTGTAAGTATGTACTTAGGGGCACTTCCATAAAAATAACAGTGAGGATGATCTAAAAAAGTAACAACTGCCGACTTAAGATTGTTTTCGTGAGCGTAATTTACGGCATTATTAATGACAGCCTGATGTCCCTTGTGAACTCCGTCAAAAAAACCGAGCGCAAGCGACAAATCAGGTATATAAGTTAATTCTTTCAGTATTTGCATAAAATAATTATATTACAAATTTAGAAATTAAAATCAACATTCCTGTTTTTTTTCTTTTTAATCAGATAGGCAGCAACTATAGCTGTAATCGGTACACACGCAAGAATTGCAATACTGCCCGTGATTGCGGACAAAATCTCTGTTGAAACCTGATTTAAGTTAAAGAATTTCTGCATATCTATGTTGCTTCCTAAAAGCAGGAGCGGAAGCGCACTTCCCATATAGACAAGGATAAGAGTATTTGACATTGTGCCGATAATATCCCTCCCGACATTCATGCCTGATTTAAAAAGCTCAATTACCCCTAAAGACTCGTCAGTCTGGTGAATTTCGTTAATTGTGCTGGCGATAGAAACCGAAGTATCCATTAATGCCCCGAGAGCCGCAATTATCATTGAAGCAGAGAGAATCCCCGTAAAACTTAAATCAGGTCTTGCTCCGTATAAGAAAACTGTTTCTTCGCCTGCAAAACCTGTCAAATGCGCCGTATAAATCGCAAGCATTGAAAGCCCGCCTGCAAAAACAAGGCTGAACATTGTTCCGATTATTGCGGATGTACTTTTGGCATTGAAGCCTCCAACCAGATAAATCGTTATGACAGTGCTTAATGCACCGACCAGAATTGCAGATACAATCGGGCATATGCCGTTTAAAATCATCGGAAGCATGACAAGAAGAATCAATGCAACTGTTGAAATGATTGATATAAGGCTGAATACCCCTTTTTTCTTTCCGATAATAACAAGAAATACGCAGAAAATCAGCCCGAAAAACATCATTGAAGTATCTCTTTTCAGGTCTGCAATAAAGAAATTCATACCTCCTGTCGGATCTTCTTCAAGGTGGAGAACAACTTTGTCGCCTTTTTTAAGCTGAATGTCATAAGCTGGGTTTTCAGTCAAAATATTTACAATTTCCCGTTCTTCGCCTTTGTATTCGCCTGAGAGAATTTTAACTTTTGCGATTTGCTGTGTTCCCTGCTGACCTGCATTGTCATCACTGTAAATGTTTTCAATTGATTGCACAACCCCTGTTTCTGACGGAAGCACGGAGTCTTCGTTTTCAGCAAAAACTGGTGAAATAAAACCAATGAATAGTATCAACAAAAAAGTTAAAATTTTTCTCATAACATATCCCCTTTTTGTGTTTAAGTTTACCACAAAAAGGTTAATTTCTTAAAACAGACTTTTTTGTTCGTTAATATCCCTATCTGTGTAGCCGAGGTGCCTGTAAGCGGCAGGAGAAACTTTTCTTCCCCGTGGTGTTCTCTGTAAAAGTCCTGCCTGCAACAGATAAGGTTCACATACATCTTCTATGGTACGGACATCTTCTCCGATTGCGGCTGCTATTGTTTCTACTCCGACGGGGCCGCCGTCATATTTTTCAATGATGAGTTTTAGAAGGCTTCTGTCTGTAGTGTCAAGCCCGAAAGCATCAATTTTTAATATATCAAGCGATTCATTTGCCACATCTTCGGTAATTTTTCCGTCGTGTTTGACAAGAGCAAAGTCGCTTACTCTTTTTACAAGCCGGTTGGCAATTCTCGGTGTTCCTCTTGAGCGTCTGGCAATTGCGTGTGCGCCTTCTTCCGTAATTTCAATATTTAAAATTCCGGCGGTTCTTGTAATTACTTTGGCAAGTTCATCCTCTGTATAAAATTCAAGTCTGTGAATAATCCCGAATCTGTCCCTCAGCGGGCCTGAAAGTTCGCCGGCTTTTGTTGTTGCACCGATAAGTGTAAATTTTGGCAAAGGTACCCTTAAAGTTTTTACGGTCTGGCTTTTTCCTGTTGTCATATCAAGGAAAAAGTCTTCCATTGCAGGGTATAGAATTTCTTCCGCAACTTTATTCAACCTGTGGATTTCGTCAATAAACAAAATTTCTCCGCCTTTAAGCGACATCAAAATTCCGATTATATCTCTGGGTCTTTCAAGAGCAGGAGCAGAGGTTATTTTTATCGCAACCCCCATCTGTTCGGCGATTACACCGGCAAGGGTTGTTTTGCCAAGCCCCGGAGGCCCGTAAAATAAAAGATGGTCAAGAGGCTGTTCACGTTTTTTTGCGGCCTCAATTGTTATTTTTAAAGTTTCTTTGAGTGCACTCTGGCCTATGTACGTGTCAAAAGATTTAGGACGGATTGAGTTTTCAAAATTTTTGTCCGTATCAATGCTTTCCGCCTTAATTATCGGATTTTTGTGGTGAGTTTTGTGTTCAGTTTTAAAATTGCTGTCGTCTGATATTATGCTCATTAATTCGTTTCTGTAATATAATTGTCCATTTATTAATTTCATGATAGCATAAAATTAACTGTATGATAGAAATGTTAAGAAGGAGTAGTTATGAAAGTTTCAGAACGTTTGGAAAAAATTCCTCCATATTTATTTGCGGAAATAGACAGAAAAATTGCAGAAGCCAAAGCAAAGGGCTGTGATGTTATAAGTTTAGGCATAGGTGATCCTGATACTCCGACTTTAGCGCCTGTTGTAGAAGAAATGCATAAAGCAATTGACAATCCGAAAAATCATGATTATCCTCCTTACAACGGCACGGAACAGTTTAGAAAATCTGCGTGCGACTGGATGAAAAGAAGATTCGGGGTTGACTTGAATCCTGATACTGAAATGCTTGCAAATATCGGTTCAAAAGAAGCTATTGCACATGTGTTTCTGGCATTTGTAGATAAAGGCGACTACACTCTTGTTCCTGATCCGGGGTATCCTGTTTATCATAATGCAACAATTTTCGCCGGCGGAACACCTTATGAAATGCCTTTATTAGAGAAAAACGGATATCTTCCGGATTTTGACAAGATACCTGAAGATATTGCGAAAAAATCAAAATTGATGTTCCTTAATTATCCGAACAATCCGACAGGAGCTGTTGCGGATCTGGAATTTTATAAAAAAGCAGTAGATTTTTGTAAAAAATACGATATTTTGCTTTGTTCTGATATGGCATATTCAGAAATGACTTTTGACGGATACAAGGCGCCGTCTGTTTTGCAGGTTGAAGGCGGAAAAGATGTTGCAATTGAATTTTATTCGCATTCAAAATCTTACAATATGACAGGATGGAGAGTCGGATTTGTCTGCGGAAATGCTCAGGCAATCAAGGCTCTCGGAACAATCAAAAACAACATTGACAGCGGAACTTTCAAGGCTGTTCAGCAGGCTGCTTCTAAAGCTTTCACTATTGACCAATCTATGATTGACAATTTGAATAAAATGTATCAGGAACGCAGAGATGCGGCTGAAAATGGTTTTAGAGAACTCGGCTGGAATATTAAACCGTCAAAAGCAACATTCTACCTATGGCTTCCGGTGCCGAAAGGTATGACAAGCGAACAGTTTGTAACTGAAATGCTTGAAAAAGCAAACATTGTTGTTCCGCCCGGAAACGGCTACGGCAGATGCGGTGAAGGCTACTTTCGTGTTGCTCTTACAAAAGATGTTGATACAATTAAAAAATGTATTCAAAGAATGAAAGATGCCGGAATTAAATATAATTAATATTGTGTTTAAAATAATGCTCATGGTATAATTTTGATATGGAATGTCCAAAATGCGGTTTAGAAATAGATGAAAAAACGACGGTCTGCCCCAATTGTAAAAAGGTGCTGAAAGTCGTTTGTCCTATTTGTAAAACCATTAACAAAACAAATACCTGTAAAAAGTGCGGTTACGTAATTATTACCAAATGCAACAAGTGCGGTAAAATTAATCAGACCGTCGATAAGAAGTGCAAAAAATGCGGTTTTTCTCTTGAGCAAAGTGTAATTTTAAATGAGGCCAACACAGATAATTTTGCGCTAATGACAATTGACTTTCCAAATGTAAATGAGTTGCGAAATCTGCTCGGGTCTGTTCAATTGCTGAATAAATTTAAAATTAAACTGGACAAAATTATTTTTGATGTCGCTAAATCAGCAGGAATAAGACGGCAAGTTTTGAATAATACTTATATTTTGCGTTTTGATAAAGATTATACCTTTAACAGCAGTGTTAATACCGCAATTTCAGCCGCAGTTACTCTGATTACGGAGATGACAAAGCTTAACTTTAAGCTGACAAATAAAAAAAATGCAACCGTCAGATGTAATATGTTTATCTTGCGCAGAAGCATTGATGACAATCCGTACGACATAAAATCAGGCTTTAATATAAGTATGGTTAAACAGAGTGAAAGTGTTAAAGAAAAAGCTCTGAATACGTCTCAAATAATTGTTGACAATTATGTTAAAGAATCTCTAGGAAATGCTTATTCCTCAAGCCCGCTAAATTCGGTTATGCTTAAGGGTGAGATGGTTATGTTCCATGAGGTCGATATATCAAACCATATCAGAATTAACTATGAAGATCTGGAAGATAAGCCGGATGAAGAGCTGGAAGTGCCGAATTTCGTCCAAAATATGCTTGTTGAACAGGATAAACTTGACGGCGAAGCGTTGAGTAAACTGGAATCTCCTGCAGATCCTGATGCCATTTATGATATTGCAACAATTCAATTTAATGAAATTCAATGTGAATTTATAAGAACAGAAAATATTGATGTGTTCTATCATATGGTTAACAGACTTTCAGAGCATCCTTACGGTATTTGTGCAATTAAAACAGCGCCTTTATATGTTCCGTATTCTTTAAAGATAATTTCTACCATAGAAGAATTAAATATTTATAAAAATATTATAAGTATAACCTGTTATGATGAGATGAAATATTCGCCGTATTCGTTCTTTAGAGAATTAGTTTCTGCGATTTTTGAATTTACTGTATCTCAAAAACTTTTTAGTTCAAATGATTTTTCTATGTTCAAATCTATAGATCCGGAAGGATTAATAAAAGATTTGGTGACTCTGCAGGAACGTGGCATTGATGATACAAAGGCAAGACATTTAACTTATTATGATTTGTTCTTTACTTTAATGAATGCCATTCCTGAAACTTTAATTTTTATCGAAAATTTTGAAAAAATTGATGCAAGTTCTTACGAAGTTATGAAGTTCTTGTTTGAACAGTTTGAGAGATTGAAAGTCAGTTATTTAATTTCTTATGACAAGTCATTCTCTCTGCACAAGGACGTTTATTCTTTGATGTCAAAGCCTTATTATACAGAAATAACTCTGAAGCCAACCTCTTTCAAGAGAATGATAGAGGAAAATAAAGAATATTACCGGAAAATTATGGACAGCTTTTATTTTCACAGAATTGCAAAATATTCATTCGGTAGTATTCTGTTTCTTGATATTGCGATTCAGTATCTTATAGAAAGCGGAGTTTATGAGGCTAATGATGACTGTATTGAACTTGTAAATCCAAAGACCATTATCATCCCGTCAAGTTTGCGAAAATTAATGAAGCGCAGGCTTAATTTGCTTGAGGATGATCCTGATGCTGTTAAATTTCTTGCTACATGCGTTCTTATGGGTACCAGAGTTGATCAGGATACGATAAAAAGTTTAAAATATAACAATATAGATGAAATAATCAGTAAACTTTCAGATATGGGGTACATATATTTTTGGAATAATTGTATGTATTTCCCGAATTATACACTTTTATTGGAAAGCATTCTTTCAATTTTGAACAAAGACCTTCTTCATGCAGTTGCAAAAGATATGTTTGAAAAAGTCTTTGTTGATAATATGCCGTCACCAACAAAAGCTTATCTTTACAGACTTTTGGAAGATTATAAATCCGAATTTTTAGAATGGGAAAGTCTTGCAAAAATAAGTCTTTCACTTGGCGACTATAATGCTTATATAAATTGTGCAGGCAAAATCTTGGAACTTCTTGATAAAAATACTGATGAAGAAAAACAGGAAGAAATTGATAAATATAAATTGGATCTTTCAGAAAATATTGCCAATAATCTTTTGAATTATAATCCGGAAAAGAGCAGCGGAATTGCTGAAAATACGCTTTCCCGTCTTGAAGATGCCGGTGAAAATGACAAAATTATAGAGTTGTGTAATAAAATGATTCAGGGGTATTTGAAGGATGGAAAATATACCCATGCATTGGAACTTACACACAAAATTCTTTCAAGACTGCCAAGTGCCTCAATAGATCCTTCTGCGTCGGATTTTAATAAATATTTCTTCCAGATGTCGCTGGTCCATATTGAAATCCTGTTTAATGTGGGTGCATTGGATGATTGTATTGATATAGGTTTGAAAGTTTTAAGCTTTATAAATCAATCAACAATGGAACTTTTGCGTCCTGAATTTTTCTCTAAAGAAGAATTTGAAGCAATTGTTGTTGATGCTGTCGGGTTTGTTGCTTTAGCCTGTGTATTGCAATTAAAAGGCAACGTAAAAGAATTTCTTAATATTGTAAAATCTGACCTGCCTCAGGTTCCTCCGTCATATGATATTTTCCCGGCTTTAGAAGCCTTTATGAAAGGGAATCAGACAGTGTACAGTCCTGTTATGGTATCAGACAGAGATAGATTTTCCGGTGTTTTATTCCATATTATGGAAGCTTTTCATAAATATTCAAATGATTGTTGCGGGTTTGCAGAAGAAATTTATGCAGCAAAACGTATCGCAAGGTTTAACCGGCTTCATCAGTTGGAATTGTTCTGTGATTTGATGATTGGAAAAGCCTATTATGAAATGGAGTCTTTTGACAAGGCATCATTAATAATTTATAAAATTATCAGAGTAACAGGTGACAACGGTATGTCTGATTTGACATATGTTGCATGGTTGATGATGAGTGAAATGAGTTTGCGTCAGGGCAGATACACTGTTGCATACGGTATAATTAACAATTCATTAATTCAGCTGGAAAAGGCTGACGGTTCAAATGAATACCTTTTGATGCTGTTTAAGTATCAGATGTTTAAGGTGCTGATGTATAAACAGCAGGTAGAGCAGGCGCAGATTTGTATAATTCAGTGTGCCTATTTAACACAGAAATACGGAATTCAATTTAATTTTGATACGGATGCTTCTCATTATGTTCCGTTGGAGGATCCGGATGAAGAGCAGAATAATCAAACAAATATTCACGCCGGTGTTGGTGCCGGAAATTCAGGGGATGAAGACGAAAGCGAGGAATAATGAAAGTTCTTTTTGCAGCGGCCGAGGTTGCGCCTTTTTCAAAAGCTGGCGGGTTAGCGGATGTTGTAGGCAGTTTGCCGAAGTATCTTGAAAAAGATGCCGAGATTGCAATATTTACACCTCTTCACGGATGTATTGACAAAGAAAAATACGGAATAAAAGAGCTTGAAAATTCTGAAATGTGGCTTACATTCGACCGAAACGGGCATAAATTCAGACTTTTTATGACAAAGCTTCCGGGTACAAATATTAATGTGTTTTTTGTACATAACGATTGGTATTTTACCTGTTTTAATGAGGTTTACCCGAAGTGGCTTGATCCTCAGTATGAACATGAAAGATATATTGCATTTTCACTTGCGACAATGGAGTATGCAAAACTCTTGAATTTCAGAGCGGACGTAATTCACGCAAACGATTGGCATACTGCAATGATTCCTATTTATTTGCACAGTAATTACAAATTTGATGAGTTCTGGAAAAACACTAAAACAGTTTTTGAAATTCACAACCTTGCATATCAAGGTGTTTGGTTTGAAAGTATTCTTGATTTTGCAAACATGCGTAAAGACATTGTTTACAATGAATGGTGTGTTGAGCATTACGGCAAAGTCAACTGGATGAAGGGGGCTATCAATTACTCTGACAGAGTTGTGGCAGTTTCTCCGACTTATGCAAAAGAAATTTTGACAGGCGAATACGGCGAGGGTATGGATTATACCCTAAGAGGCGCACAGCATAAACTTGTCGGGATTTTGAATGGAATAGATTATGATGTATTCAATCCGAAAACAGACAAATTGCTGGTCAAAAATTATGATGTAAATTCACTGAAGTATAAAGAAGAAAATAAAAAATATATTTGTGATTACTTCGGGATTAAATACAACCCGTCAAGACCTATGTTTGCAATGGTTTCAAGGCTTGTTAATCAAAAGGGTATTGATTTAATCAGAGGCGCTGAGAATACATTAAGAGGTATGGATGCTGATTTTATTTTCTTGGGTTCCGGCGAAAAGGATTACGAAAATCTGTTCATATGGTTGTCAAACAATTCATCAAACATAAGAGCTTACGTCGGATACAGCGGAGAACTTGCAAACAAAATTTACGGAGCAAGCGACTTTTATCTGATGCCGTCGAGATTTGAACCATGCGGATTGAGCCAGTTGATTGCAATGCGGTATGGCTCTTTGCCTGTGGTCAGAGCAACGGGCGGGCTGGAAGATACCGTAACAGGCTATCCTCTGGACAATTCTACGGGCTTCAAGTTCTGGGGATATGATTCAGGTGCTATGATTGATGCTATAAAATGTGCGCTTTATGTTTACGGAGACAAATACACTTTCAATGCTATGAGAAAATCCGC
>CALUTA010000011.1 GCA_944323585.1 Candidatus Gastranaerophilales bacterium | reverse complement strand
AGTGCAAGCGATACAATTAAAAAAGCAGCGAAAGATACAAAACTCTGGGCTGGTGCTAAATGGGCAGCAATCGGTGCCGCTGTAATCGGTGTTTGCTCTTACATCGGTGCAAAAATGACTGCTCCGAAAGCTCCGGCTGAAACACCGTCAGAAAACGCATAAGCAGAAACCATATTTGATATATAAAAAAATCCTGCCAATCCGGCAGGATTTTTTCGTTACGTCATCCTGAGGCGCACGAGCAGAGGGTGAAAGGCGTTAACCGTACCCGTTTACCGCGAGTGCAAAAGCCGAAGGATCTCCTTAAAAAAGAGCGTCATTCTGAGCGAAGCGAAGAATCAAATATTTTTGTCATCCAGTCATCAGGGAGAGGGTGAGAAAAAAGCTGGATTGCTTCGCCTTCGGCTCGCAATGACAAAATGTTTGCCGCTTCAACTAACTTCACACTTAACCAATCAAGTGTGAAAGCAACTTTCTCAACCCTTTCAATATCCGTTATTCTTCGGCTTCTGACTCTTTTTTATCTTCTTCTGTATCTTCCGGAGTCTGGATAATATCAAGTTTCGTAATTCTTGCGCCGTCAATTTCTTTTACTATAAATGTCAGGTTTTCAAAAGTCACTGTGTCATTTACTTCTGCAATTCTGCCCAGAAGCTTCACAACCAGACCTCCGATAGTATCAATGTCTTCATCGTCAATTTTGTTTTCGTTAATCTTGAAAAATTCTGCCATTTCATCAAGTCTTACCATCGCATTTGCAATGTAGTGATTGGGTTCAACCTCAACAATGTCGCAGATTTCTTCTTCTTCATCAAATTCGTCCTGCACTTCACCGAAAATTTCTTCAAGCACGTCTTCAAGAGTAATAAGTCCTGAAGTGCCGCCGAATTCGTCAATAACAATTGCCATTTGGCCTTTACGTTTTTTGAATTCCAGAACTAGATTATCCATTGTAATTGTTTCAGGAACAAGCATAACTTCCCGCTGAAGTTTTTTAATCGGACAAACTTCATCCTTAACAGAAAGTGCAAACAAGTCTTTAACATGGATTAAGCCTGTTATGTGATCGATATCGCTGTCGTATACCGGATATCTTGTATATTGGGTTTCGGCCGCAATTTTGTTAAGCTCCTCAAGGGTTATATCGTCTGAAATACATACCATATCGGTTCTTGGCACCATAACCTGCTTTGCTGTTAAGTCAGAAAATTTGAAAACATTATGAAGAATATCTTTTTCTGTTTCGTTCAAAACTCCGCCGTTGTAGCTGGCATTAACGAGCATATCAAGTTCTTCAGTCGAATGCACCAGAGAAGCTTTGTGTTTGTGCGGAACATGGAAAAGATTAAGTAAAGAATTTCCAAAACCGTTCAAAAGCCATATGAAAGGCGTAAATACAAACGATATAGCCTGCATGGGCCTTGCAATTACAAGAGAAGTCTGCTCCGGGTATTCTAACGCAATGGATTTTGGAATCAATTCGCCTATTACGACATGCAAAAAAGTAATCAGCGCAAAGGATAAAGAAACCGAAACCGTATGTGTTGCAACATTCTGGCTGATACCGGGCAAAAATGCAAAGATTGGTTCTATTATTCTTGCAAGAGTGCCTTCTCCGACCCATCCTAAGCCGATACTTGAAATAGTGACACCAAGCTGAACTGCCGCAATAAATTTGTCAAGATCTTTAATTGCTTCAAGTGCGATTTTGGCATTGAAGTTCCCTTCGTTTACAAGTTGTTCAATTCTTGTCTTGCGTACTTTAACCATCGCAAATTCCGAAGCGACAAAGAAACCATTTGAAAATAGTAAAAATACTATTATGAATAAGTTAAATAATATGCTGCCCGACTCTTCCATTATATTAATTTCCCTTTTATATCTGTATTCTTAGACAATTATAATATTATTATATTAAAATTGCAATATCCCTGTTTATTTTACATCAGCCGCTTTAAGCTCGGTGTAAATCATAGGTGAAAATCCGGGAGTTGTAACAATATCTATCACCTTGTAATAATTGGGCGGGTTGATAAGCGCCGGTGTTGAAATGTGATAAATCCCGTCCTGCATTTTTTCCGCATTTACGTGATAGTGACCTGAAATTATTGCGATTACATTTTTGTGTTTTGCCAGAACCTCAAAATATTTTTCCGGGAGATATGTTCTGTGTGACTTGTGTTCTTTCGGCTCAACAAGCGGATAGTGTTGGAAAATTATTACAGGATGTTTTTTGTTTTTCTTAAGTTGTTTGTCAAGCCAGGCAAGAGTGGAATCTTTGTAATATCCGATGGAACCGGGAATTACTTCTTTAGCTCCATCAACCACGATAAAAACAAAACCGTCTTTTTTAAAGACATAGTTTGGTTTTGATGGTCTGTATAAAATGTTATTGTCTTTGACTATGTCAATGTAATTGACTTTAGACATTCCGCCGGCTTTGTAAACATCATGGTTGCCTATAACAAGGTAATAAGGAACATCCAGCTTATTAGCTTCTCTGACAAATCCGACCAGATTTTCTTGTTTGGGGCTTCCGATATTGTCGCCTGTGAATATAACAAAGGATATGTCTTTTAGTTTGTTAATATTTTCGACAGCACCAGCAAGAGCATCTTTAGAATATTCATTTTGAACTGTATAATGAACGTCTGTTACTTGAACAAATTTGATATCTTTTGCTCCGGCTATTCCGGTGGTTGCGGTTAAAAAAATCAGTACAGATAATATATTAATAAGAAATCTTCTCATCCGGCAGAATTACCCCTTTTGTTAATTTTACAGAGTGATTATAACATAAAATATTTCCGTGATAAAATTTTGTAAAAAGTAAAGGAAGAAAAAATGCGATTAGACAAATATTTAAAAGTTTCACGATTGATAAAGAGAAGAACGGTTGCGAATGAAGTTTCCGACATGGGGCGGGTTCTGGTGAATGACAATCCTGCCAAACCTTCAAAACAATTGAAAGAAGGGGATATAATAAAGATTGAATATGCCAACCGTACGGTCTGCGTAAGAGTATTAAAAATTCCGCAAAACAACGTAAGCGTGCAGGAAGCACCTGCTTTGTACGAAAATTTGAATGAATAACTTAGCTTGTCTTGACATTACCTCAAAAAACCTTAAATAAGAATTGAATATTTCATCCAAAAGATTGATAACAATATGTGTAAATCAGGTTATAGTTAAATTGACGCACTATCAGTTTTAGTGTTGCAATGAGATTAGTGAGGTATTGTAAAACCGGTATGGGGTTGAACTTAAACAATATATATCAGCGCCCTTATATTGTAAAAGACGGCAGAACTCTTGTTAAAAAGAAACAGGATGAAGATGCCCAAAAGACATTGACGCAGGCGGAACAGGAAGAGCGTGCCGATTCTCAAGGCAGGAGCCGCGGGCTGCAATATACTCAAGGGTATCAAAATATTACACCTGCACAATCCCAGCGTGCGCAGCAGCTTTACGGACAATATTCATACAGTGCCGGCGGTCAGGTTTCATCTCAGTCCGCAAAGAGTTCAGGGCAGGCTGCCGCTTCTGCGGGCAGATCTGCAACTATCAATATTGCGCAGATTCTTAAGGATTTTAAAAATACTGCAATTGCAATCGGGACCCCCGAAGATCTCAGCAATGAAGTAAATAACAGACTCAGCCTGATTCAGGCCGAGCTTGCACAGCCAAATCCTGATACAAATCTTGTTAAATCAGATTTGATGAATGCTTCACGCCAGTTAGACAGATATATTTCAGCTACACTGAATAAAGATTCAAAGGTTGTTGAAAACTGGGTCAATGCTCTGTTTTTGCAGGATATTGATTTCAAATATAACGAAAATAATATCAATCCCCAGTTTCTTGTAAAATTTCCTGAAGGTTCTACTGAAAAAATTCATAAATCAGAAACCTCCGCTATGCCGGAAAATGTCACAGAAATGGAGGTCTCAAGCTCTGTTGTTGAAGAACAGCCTCTTGCAGAGGAACAGACCAAATCTAATGTTTTTGTTCCTGAGGACAAAGAACTAAAAACAATGTTCCTTCAATCAAAGCGGCTTGCTTATGCAAATGAGCCTAAAAAAGCAATCGCAAATTTCCAAAAGGCGCTTGAAAGAGCAGAAGAACTCGGAGATACCGAAACGGGCGCCAAAATATATTATGAAGTCGGAAAAATTTATGATGACCATGATATTTATGCACAGGCTCTAAAAAGTTATAATATGTCGCTTAAGCAGACAACTGACAACAATGTGAAGACAAAAGCTCACTATGCAATGGGGCAGATTTATGATGATGTAAACCAGATTAAACCTGCGCTAGACCACTATTACAGCTCTGTTGCCTGGGGCGGTGAGTGTGAAAACCTTGCGGCACAGTCAACATCTTTGACCAAGATGGGAAATATTTACAGAGATATGTATGAGCAAGATGCTCTTGATTATCTTACTGTAGCAGATGATCTTGCGGCAGAAACTGATAATTCCAAAGTTAAAGGTTATGTTTCGTCAAGTCTTGCAAAGGCTTACGACAGATTCGGCGAACCTCAGGAGGCTTTAAAGTCTTACTCAAAAGCTGTTAAACATTATGCTGATGCTGATTCTCCGCTGAAAGTTGCGCAGAATTATATGGATGCTGCGGACATTATGATTGACTACAATTGCGATAATAAAGCCAGAGGCCTGCTTCAGAAAGCGAAAACTTATGCTGAAAAAACTGGCAACAATGATTTGATTGACAGTATCAATGAAAAGCTTGCAAACCTTTCAGGCGAAGCTCAGCCAGAAAAAACGACAACAAATAACCAGCCATGGGCATACAGGGTTTCTCGAGACGGCGAAGATTATGTTCCGGTGATTGCGGCATAGGCTTTGAACCCGACGGATTTTTAGTTTTAAACGGATATTAAAAAAACAGCCTTTTTAAACAATATTGAAAGGCTGTTTTCTATTTAAAAATTCGCAATTATTCATTGATATACATGAAAATAAGTGGATTCTTCGCCTAACTGTAATTCTGAGGGCAAAGCCCGAAGAATCTCTGATTACAGGCTCAGAATGACAAATTTATTCTATTTATTTGGCTGGCAGAAGCGTGTTATTCAGCTTTTTTCTTAACGTCATCCTTGATGATGATAAGATTGTTAGCAATCTTCATAGCGCAGGTCGGCAAAACAACGTGATTAAGCCCGTCTGCAATGCTCAAAATACTTCTGGCTTTAAGAGTTACATCTTCTCCTTTGTACTGAAAAGTGTAATCTGTGTCCCTGTCTGAACGAATAGTAATTTTTTCCATAATTTTCCCCTGAATTTCCGGTTAACAAGTTCTTATTATAGCACATTTTGTAAATAAATCAAGAGCGGATTAACTCAACCCCTTATTCTGCCTGATGCCGAGCGGGTTGTAAAAAATCCCTTCTTCCATTACTTCTTCATACAAATCTTCGTCTTTTTTGAAGTCGTCCATTGTGTAAGGGTATAAATCTATGCAAACATCAAGTGTTGTTTCGATTTTGCCGATTATCGGCCATATTTGTTCGCGCTTTGACTTGTCTTCTATGTCAAAGATTGCGACAATTTCGATATCTTCTCCCTCATGAATTTCACCGTCAATGCAGGTGCCGAAAAGGTACAGCCCTTTGTAGTCATCAAAGGTTCTTCTGAAGGCATTTGATAACTTTGAGATTACTTCATCAAGTAATTCAGACATTTTTAAATTCACTCCCTATGTTAGCTCTGGCAATTGATTTTTGTGTTGATGTTGCCAGATTTTTAACGGACACAGTATTGGTTTTTATTTCATCTTCGCCCAGAATAAGCGCATATTGAGCCACTTTTGATGCTTTTTCAAGCTGTTTTGTGAATTTTTTGTTTTGAAGGTCGAATTCTACTTCAACCCCTGCATTTCTAAGTTCTTCCGCCAGTTTGAAGGCTTCAACCGCTGTGTTGGAAACAATATAGCCGTCGAGTTTTGGTGTTTCAACAGGCGGAATAAGCGAAATAAGTCTTTCCATACCCATAGCCCAGCCGACAGCGGGGGTGTCTTCTCCTCCGAGGTTTCGGACAAGGCTGTCATAGCGTCCGCCTCCGCAGACGGCATTTTGAGAACCCAGATTGTTTGATTTGATTTCAAAAACAGTTCTGTTGTAGTAGTCCAAACCCCTTACAAGAAGTTTGTTTTCGACGTATTTTATATTAAGTTCATCTAAGTATGTTTTAAGTTTTGAGTAGTGTTCAGCGCAAGCTTCGCAGATAAAGTCAGATTGAATTACCGCCTTAATTTCGGGTTTTTCAAAGATTGCTTTGCAGGATTCTACTTTGCAGTCAAGAAGCCTGAGCGGATTTTTCTCGTATCTGTTTTTGCAGTCGTCGCAAAGATTGTCAAATTCAGGTTTCAAAACTTCTTTAATCCTGTTTTTATAAGCCTCACGGCATTCAGGGCAGCCAAGAGAATTAATTTCAACCTCTAGATCGTTCAATCCGAGAGATTTAAGGTAGTTTACGGCTAAAAGTATTGCTTCGGCATCAGCTGTCGGTTCTTTAACCCCGAACATCTCAATTCCGACCTGATGAAACTGGCGCTGGCGTCCTGCCTGCGGACGTTCGTAGCGGAACATAGGACCTTTATACCAGAGTTTGACAGGCGGTGAAAGCCTTGTCATACCGTTTTCTATAAATGATCTGACTACACCTGCCGTGTTTTCCGGACGCAAAGTCAGTGAGCGGTCGCTTTTTTCAAAGGTGTACATTTCTTTGTTCACGATATCCGTTGTGTCGCCGACCCCTCTTGCAAAAAGTTCCGTTACTTCAAAAATCGGTGTTCTGATTTCTTTATATCCGTATTTGGAAAACACTTCAAGTGCGTTCTTTTCAAGCATCTGCCACATTGGGGCATCTGCCGGAAGTATATCTTTTGTCCCTTTTACAACATTAATAATCTTAGCCATAAGAAAATTATATTTAGACAAATTCTTTTTGTCAACAATCAAGATATGATTAAATTTGGGTTGTTTTTTGTGAACTTATGTAACAAAATTTGTTAATCAAAGCAATTTTAATGGAATAATATACTTTATATATGTAAGAGATATATTAAGAGGACTCATGCATAAACAAAGGAGATTTACATTATGGCCGGAGTAGAAAGAATCGGAAGTGATTATAAAGTCGATAGAAGTTATGAAGATTATTCAAGCCAATCAATAGATAAAAAAGGATTTAAGAAAAAATTAGAAGAAATGAATTCAATTCATGTTCCTAATCAGGTTGCTTATATGCCTGCGGGAGGTATCGGAAATCTGCTCAACGGCAAAGGGTTGCAAAACTCTGATAATGCCATTCAGGCATAGATTTTGCATGTAAAAAATATTTGTTATAAAATAGTCCTTGAAAAGAGGACTATTTTTATGCTTTTGACAGCCGATATAGGGAATACAAGTATCACATTAGGATTGTTTGAGGATGATGCGCTTGTCGAAGAATTCAGACTTGCATCAGACAAGGATTTGCCGCTGGAGGAGTATGAGGTTCTGTTGAAATCTCTGTTTAAGAACTTTAACGTCAGCGGGTGTATTATTTCTTCTGTTGTAGAAGAATTGAATGAAAAATTCAAAAATGCGGTTAAAAATGTTTTTAAATTAGAGCCTTTGTTTTTGAGTACGGCAATCAATACGGGTATAAAAATTGCGCTGGACAATCCGGAAGAAGCGGGTGCAGACAGGATTGCAAATGCGGCGGGAGCTTATGTTTTGTATGACAAGCCTGTTATTGTGGTGGATTTTGGAACGGCCACAACCTTTGATATTGTGAATAAAAAAGGCGAATTTATCGGCGGAATCATCGCTCCTGGGCTTAATCTTCAAATGAAGGTTTTGAATACTTTCACATCAAAATTGCCGAGAATTGATGTCGCAATTTCTACTCACGCAATCGGCCACAATACGCAGGATGCTATTCTTTCAGGCGTAATCAGAGGAACGGCCGGTATGATTGACGGGCTTGTCGAACAGTGTGAGCAGGAACTCGGTGAAAAAGCGGTTCTTGTCGCAACAGGCGGGTATTCAGGGCTTATTTCAAATTATCTCAAGCGTCCGTTTGATTTTATCAATCCTTCATTGACGCTGGAGGGGCTGAGATACCTTTATCAGTTGAATACGCTGGCGGTTAAGTAAAGTTGTTTATTTGTGGAAAAATTGCTCTAATAAAATACGGTTCCGCTGGCTTTCCATTGCATTAAAATATTTAAGTCTTTCATTCTGCGGATACGAATTGATAAGAGCGTTCAATTCTTCAATAGTTTTGCAGGATTCCATTTCTTTTATCTTACCTGCTCTTTCATCAAGCAATTTGTTAAAGACTTTGAGAATTTCTTTATCATAAGCGAGTTTTGCATAAATTTTTCTTAATGTTTTAATGTTTTGGGTTGAAGTACATTTTGTATTCAATTCAGATGTCAATTTATCAATCTGCAAATCACAAATTTCAAAGCTTGCCTGTCCTTTGTCGCTGAAACCGAGTTTGGTTCTGATATTAGGAATTTCAAAAACATTCCCTTTATAGCCGACAATTTCAGGAAGTTCAGAGTTGTAGTGATATATATTAACCTCTGCATTTTGAGTGTTTGTTTTCAATGCTTTCAGCATTTGTGTTAAGGTTTCACCGTGTTTCGGGTACCATTTTGCATAGCCTGTCACAAGGTTTGCTTTTGTGAAGCCTTCCGGCATGAAAGTTTTTATCAAATAATCAAAGGTGTTTTCTGTTGTGTCAAAGTATGAGTGATATAAAAAGTGGGTGTTTGTCTTTTCGTTGAACAAGTACATCACAGAACAATCATATACGGAGGATGTCGAAAGCGGTCTGTCAGCTTTTGATTTTAAAAAGCAGTTTGCCCAGCCGTCTGTGTTTGTGGAAAGTCCTTTTTTATACAGTTTTTCAAGTTCTTTGGTTCCAATTCTGTCTTCAAAATTTTTCAGAGGTTTAGAACCCTTGCAGACTGTGCCGAATTTTCCTGCGTGTACGTTCCTTATTTTTGAAACTCCATGAAGAGTGGTGTTTTTTATGAAAATGTCTTTTAATATTTTTGGCGTGAAACTTATGCCAAATGATGGTGTGCAGTTGCTTTTGTAACCGCCGGGGCTGTATGAAGGGTAAGTGTTAGTGTAATTTGCAGTGATTTTCATGATGTTTATTATAAGTTTAAACAGGATATTTTTTGCTGCTGTTTGTCAAAATTTTAAGATGTGTGAAGTTGCCGGAGGCTAAATATTATATGTAAATTGCAGGAAATTCCCCATAAGGTTTTCGTTCCATACCTGCACATCTTCCGGTACTGACAAAACAACAGGGGTAAAATTCCAGATATATTTAATGTCGGCTTTTATCAGAATATCGGCTGTAATTTGTGCAAATTCCCTCGGAACTGTCAAAATCGCAATATCGACTCCTGTTTTTCGGCTTAAGTTCGGAAGTTTTTCAATATCAAGAATGATTTTGTTATTTACGCTGTGTCCGATTTTTTTGTGGTCGTTGTCAAAAAGTGCAATAATATTCAGTCCGTAATTTGTGAAATTGTCATATTTTGCAAGCGCCATCCCTAAGTTTCCGGCTCCTATAATAAATGCATTTTTGGTCTTTGAAAAACCTAAAGTTGTTTCAATGGACTTCTTGAGTTCTTTAACTATATATCCTACCCTGCATTTGCCTGAATTGTTGAGAATACTTATATCTTTTCGAACCTGAGAGTCGTCAATATTCAACAATGCCGCTATCTGGTTGCTTGCAATAAATTCTATATTTTTGCTGATATAGTCATCCAGAATATAATGGTACAATGTCAAGCGATTGATAATTTTTCCTGAAATCTTTTTTTCCATACCAATATTATACACACTGAAAGTTAAGGGTAAACATACAAAAAGAGCGGGCATTGCCGCTCATCAAATCGTATATGATATTTTTAAGAGAATGTGGTTTCACATTGATATAATAAGGTGTGCAGTTGTGGCAGCAACTGCACTAATAAAATGGTTGCACTCCTGCCAAAGCAATTGCATTCGGGGTTAATATAAAATTTTCAGATATCTCTCGTGTATATTATATATATACCCAGGGGGTAATTCTTTATAACTATATGTTAAGAAAAATTAATACTTTAGAATTAGTTTTGGTCAAAAATTTCACAGCCAAAAGAATTAGTGAATTGTTATTAGTTGATATTTAATGGTTATCCTTTTGTGTTAATTTAAACTAATTCTGTCAGTTTAGTTTCCTCTGTGCTTCAAGCCTCAAAAAGTCGCACATCCCTTCTAAGCGTTTGTCTTCCATTGCATCTATGAGTTCTTGAATGTCTTTGATTTTGTTCAAAGCAAAGCTTGTTTCTGCAATTAAAACGCAGTCGTTGCAGAGTCTGTAGGTTCCGTACTGGATTGAACCGGCCAGACATTTATATTCACCGCAGCAATCACAGTCGAAATATTCGTTTACTATATCGGGGTTTTCTTCAATATCGTCAAGCCGCATTTGTTCTGCGACCTGCTGCATTTCTTCTATAATTTTTTTGTTATCCGGCATGTTTTGTGACCTTTCGTTTGAGGATTTTGAATTAATCAGTTATTTTATTAAGTCGTGCATTGTTTTGACGGCTTCGCCAAGTCCCGTGAATACGGCACGTGAGATTATGCTGTGGCCGATATTGAGTTCTACAAGGCCGGGAATTTCGTGCATTCTTTTTACGTTTTCGTAATTAAGACCGTGGCCGGCATTGACTTTTAAACCGAGGCTTTGAGCCAGTTTTGCGGCATTTTTGAGGTTTAAAAATTCCTGTTCTTCTTTTTCTGTTCCAAAGGCTTCAGAATAGGTGCCTGTGTGCATTTCGATAAATTGTGCGCCGGTTTTTGCGGAAGCCTTCACCTGATTTTCGTCAGGATCAATGAAAAGGCTTACTATAATGCCCGTATCCAGAAGAGGTTTTATGAATTCCGTAACCCTATCTAGCTGTCCGGCAACGTCAAGCCCGCCTTCGGTTGTAATTTCCTGTCTTTTTTCAGGTACAAGGCAGATTGAGTGTGGTTTAATTTCAAGAGCAATTTTTTGAATATCATCAGCCATTGCCATTTCAAGGTTAAGTCTTGTTTTCAGGGTTTTGATGAGTGTATATACGTCATTGTCTTTAATATGGCGTCTGTCTTCTCTAAGATGTGTGGTAATTGATGTTGCGCCGTTGTTTTCAGCAATTTCGGCCGCTTTGACTACTGACGGTTCTACTCCGCCTCTTGCGTTTCTTAATGTTGCAACGTGGTCTATGTTTACCCCTAAAAGCATTGTTTACCTCTTTCTTTATGCCGTTTCAGCGTAAATTCTTATTCCGGCTAAGGACATTTTGAAACAATCACGGCTTATTGTCAATCAGCGGGATTATTTTTTTATTTTGAGTTTGTTGAGTTTTAAAAGAGCAGTGTATGACGGGAGAATCGTTATTTTTTCTGTCGTGTCGTCCTTAGCTGAAACAAGTTCAATTGCTTTTTCTATAGATTTTTCAATGATGATTTTGTCCTGCGGAATGCCTGCATATTTTAGTCGTAGTGCCATATCTTCCGCTCTTGTGCCTGAAGTTACGACGAGTTTTCTTGCATTTTTAAGCTGTTCAAAGTCGCTGTCCCAAAGCCAGCTTATGTCACGGCCGTCAGCGTAGTTGTCGTTTATTGCAATTAGAATATTTGAATCTAAATCAACTGTTTTCAGCACTTCGCTTGCGCCCGTCGGGTTTTTGATAAGCTGTATAAGCGCCTGATGTCCGTTGATTGTACGGAGTTCTGTTCTTCCGAAAATTGATTTGTAAGAATCCAGCGCCTTTTGAATTTCTGCCTGATTAAGCCCCAGTTCAAAAGACAGGGCAATCGCAGCAAGTGCATTGTATGCATTGTAAAGCCCGACAAGGTTTATTTTAAATTCATATTCGATGTCGTCTTTTTTAACTTTGATTATTGAGTGATTGCTGCTGACAAGTGCCGTTGCAGAATAGTTGCAGTCAGGACGTTTGAAACCGCATTTTTTGCAGAAATAATGCCCCTGCTGGGCAAAGAAACGTTTTGAATATTCCAGCGGCTCCTGGCAGGAACAGTTAAACACTTCTGAGGGTGCATTTGACTTGTGGTTGTAGCTGCAGTCGTATTGTACATCTTCAAATCCGTAAAAAACGGCCGATTTATTCTTGCCGAATGCTGAAACAAGCGGATCATCAGCGTTCAAAATAAGCTTCAAATCAGGATTTTTGTCTATTGCATTTTGAATGAAACCTGCAGTTGTTGCAAGTTCGCCGTAACGGTCAAGCTGATCTCTGAAAAGGTTTGTCACAACAAGATAGTCCGCTTTTATAAAGTCATAGAGTTTTGTCAGATAGGCTTCATCAGATTCAATAACCGCATAATCAAATTTTTTGAACGGTGCAAGTTCAAGTGCAAATGTGTTTGCAACTCCGGTCAGCATGTTTGCGCCTTTGAGGTTGTGAATAACCTTCTGATGGGCATTTTCAAGTATATGCGAGATTAATCCCGAAGTTGTAGTCTTTCCGTTTGTACCGGTTACCGTAACAATTTTTTCTTTTATATAATCTCCGCAGTGGGATAGAAATTTCGGATAATATTTTAATACCATCATTCCGGCAAACGAAGTTCCGCCTGAGTTTGAAAACAGCTTTATCCCCGCAAATGCCCCTCTTGCAAGTACCAGTGATGTGTAGAATTTGAATTTGTTCAGCATAAATAGTCCTTTAGACGTATTTCCAATCTCTCTTAATTATTCTATAATTCAAATATAATACAAAATTAGAAATAATTGAAATGTTTTTATTTATTGCAATAATTTTTATAGCAGAATTAATCATAGCAGCAACCCTGATTTTGTTTATAGTAAAAGCGGACAGGGCAGTTGTTTCACTTCACAGGCAGGCAGTTGCAGTAAGACCGCAGATTAAGGCCGTGCTTGACGGCGTTAAAGCCGGTATCAAAGAAGTTAATGAAAAGCAGGAAATGGTAATTAATTATCTTCGCAAAAAACGTAACCAATGGCTGGTTAATATGGCTAAAACCATTATAGTATACCTGCTTTTGTTTTTATTTAAGGGTAAATGTAAAAAAGCTGCCTCGATTTGTCAGGGATTGCTCCTCGCAAAAGATGTCTGGGACAGCATTCCGGGCTGAAATCTTGTAAATTTCCAAAAAACTGTTATAATAAGTACATACAATGAAAGAAGAGGTAAATATGTCAAAGAATAAATCCTTTATGTTCGGAATGGGACTTCTGGCAGGTGTTGTCGGCGGAATTGTTGCCGGTGTGCTTTTTGCTCCCAAGCCGGGGGAAGAGTCCAGAAGAGAGCTTAAAGAAGCTGCCTGCGAATTATATGAAAAACATTCACCGGCCATAAATGAAGCTAAAAGACAGGCTATGGAAAATGTCGATTTGATGAAATATAAGTTAGAAAGACAATTCAGAAAATTTAACAATATGTTAAAATCTAAGAAACTGCAAAAAGCAAAGGAACTCGAAGAAGGAGCCGAAGCTACAGAATTTGACTACTAAATTAAAAGGAACAAAGTAATGGAATTTTCACAAATCGCATTGAATCAGGGACTGACATTTTTAGCCTGGGTTACGGGTATCGTAATCCTTGTTGTCGGCGGTTTTCTTATAAAATTGCTTATAGATTTGTCGGCTCTGTCAAAAAATTTGAACGAGACATCAATTCTTGTAAATACTGAATTGAAACCCACATTAAAAGAAATTAATGAAACCTTACATGCTGTGAATTCACTTGTAAAGAGTACAGACAAGAATGTGGATAATTTCAAAACTGCAGTGGAAAAAACTTTCGGAAAAACGAAAATGATTTCCGAATCAATCGTAAGCGGACTGGTTAAAGGTTTTGTTACCGTGATGGGCCTGTTTTCCAAGAAGTAAAAAATAGCCTTTTGCGGTGATTAATCCCAAAGGCTTTGTTGTTAAAATCGATACAGGTATTTTCGTTCGGTCACAAATGTTTTACTTTGTCCAAAAAGTTAATTAACCGGATTAAAAATTATAAAAAGAAAAGGAGTAATTATTATGTCAGCAACTAAATTTTTAGCAGGATTCATAGTAGGCGGCGCAATAGGCGCAATCGCAGGTATTCTTCTAGCTCCAAAATCAGGCGAAGAAACCAGAAAAATGATTGCGGATACAACAAAAGACGTTATGCGCAGAGCTGATGAAACCGTAAAAGAAATTCAATCAAAAGCAGATGATGTTGTTTCAGATATGCAGAAAAAAGGCGACGAAATCAGAGATAAACTTCAAAATTTGATTAATCAGCAAAAAACTGCTGCTGTTGAAGAATAGTTTAAAATAAAAACAATAAAATAAATAAGAAAACTCTGCCATTTTAGCGGAGTTTTTTTTTTATTGCAGAAATTCTAAAAATACACAAACGGACGCTTTAAATTAGCGTCCGTCATATCCCAAATCTGTAACCGTTTCCTGCCATTTTGATATTTTTTGTTCAAAGTCGAACCTGGATTTTGAAATCCTGACAGTTTGAAATTTCTCAAACCGCCTGAGGCATAGCCCCTGAATTTAGTTTAAATAACTAAATTCCTAAAAATAATTTTTGCATTTAGCGGGATTTGTTTTATTTTAAAATTTTATTCAAGCATTGTTTCGAGAATATCAGCATTTCTTGCTGCTGTAGTTGATTCCCGAACTTTCTGTTTGTAAATATAAGTTCGAAGTGCCTCCCGAATCAATTCGCTGCGTGAACGATTTTCTACATCTGCAACCTGATCGATTTTGTTCAGGAAATCTTCAGGCATTGAAATTAATACTCTCGCCATATATTCTCCTTTGCTTTCTTAAACTTATCTCTTATACTATTATAAACAATTTTTGATATAAAAAATTGCTATTTTTTATATATAAATTATATCTAATTTTTTAAAATGCTTGCTATCAGCGGGTTTTGGGTTACAAACTTAAGTTTACAAAACTTCATAATCTGCAGAAAACATGCTTTCCGGTATCTTTACATCCCTCTTGGTTTAGAGTAGTATAATATGAAAAAGGGGAAAAATGGAAAACTCGAAACTTAAATATAAAAGGATTTTGTTGAAAATCAGCGGAGAAGCACTTTTGGGTGATCAGCAGTTTGGAATTGATCAAAAACCCGTAAAAATGATTGCTAACGAAATTAAAAAGGCAAAGGATGCTGGTGCTGAAATTGCTGTAGTCGTCGGAGGCGGGAATATTTTCAGAGGAATGAAAAACAGCGCAAAATTAGGCATGGATCAGGCCTCGGGTGATTATGTCGGAATGCTTGCGACTGTTATGAATGCAATAGCTCTTCAGTGTGCGCTCAATCAAATTGATGTTCCCTGCCGTGTGCAGAGTGCGATTACTATCAATCAGGTTGCTGAACCTTATATCAGGCACCGTGCAATCAGACACCTTGAAAAAGGCAGAGTTGTTATATTTGCTGCCGGCACAGGAAACCCGTTTTTTACAACGGATACAGCAGCGGCTCTGAGAGCTTCCGAAATCAACGCCGAAGCAATGCTTATGGCTAAAAACGGTGTTGACGGCGTTTATTCCGATGATCCTAAGATTAATCCGGAAGCAAAAAAACTGGATAAAATTACTTATGATGATATAATTAAAGACGGTTTAAAAGTAATGGATACGGCTGCTTGCGCATTGTGCCGCCAAAATAATATACCGATAGTCGTCTTTGATTTTCTGCTGCAGGATGGCATATTAAAAGTTTTGAACGGCGAAAAAGTCGGAACATATATAAGTTTATAGATAATTGAAAGAGGTAAGAGATGTCAGAAAGTTTAGATGAATTATTTTTATTTGGCGAAGAAAAAATGGAAAAAGCCATTGCGTCCCTTAAACGTGAATTCGGGTCTATAAGATCAGGACGTGCAAATCCGATGATATTGGATAAAGTTCTGGTTGATTATTATGGAGTTCCGACTCAGTTAAGACAGATGTCGCAGGTTACTGTTCAGGACGGTACAACTCTTGTTATTTCGCCTTACGACAAGTCAATTTTAAAAGAAATTGAAAAAGCTATTATCAAAGCGGAAATCGGAATTACACCAAACAGCGACGGTATCTGTATCAGATTAAACTTCCCGCCTCTGACAGAAGAAAGACGTAAAGAAATCGTTAAAGACGTCAAAAAACTCGGTGAAGAAGCTAAAGTTGCTATAAGAAATGTCCGCCGTGATATGACAGATGATTTGAAAAAGATCGAAAAAGCCGACAATCTTCCGGAAGATACTGTAAAAGATAATCAGGATAAAATTCAAAAATTGACTGATAAATATACCGGTATTGTCGACAGTGCAGTTTCAGAAAAAGAAAAAGAGGTTATGACCGTATAATGGATGTAATTGGCGGTTTGAACAAAAATGCCACAAGAATGCTTACAGGGTTTATTCTTGGGACTATTGCAATGACATGTATTATATTAAGCGGAATCCCGCTTCTTATTCTTTTATATGTCTTTGTATTTTTTGCATCGAGAGAATACGTGAAAATACTGGAGCATAAGGGGTTTTATCCGAGTCTAAAGGTTATATGGTGCGCAGAGATTGTAATCGGCATCATTGCATACTTGCAGCGGTTTGACCTATCGGCACTTGTAATCTCATTTTTCTCGATAATATCCTTTATGTGGGTGCTTTTCAGAGGAAGACAGCCATATATTGCTAATGCCGCAACAACTGTGCTTGGAATCATATATTGCGGATGGTTCCCGCTGCATTTGATGTTTTTGAGGGAGTTGTCTTCGCCTAAATTCGACAGCGGGCTCGGGTTTGTTGTTATGATGTTTACGGCAATACTTCTGACGGATATCGGGTGTTATTATGCCGGACGGCATCTCGGCAAACATAAACTTGCTCCTGTTGTCAGCCCTAACAAAACTATAGAAGGATCCATCGGAGGAATTATAAGTGCTATTTTAGGTGCTGTAGTTGTTTCATTTTTTATAGGATTTGAATGGTATTGGGCTGTTGTTGTAGGACTTATCTGTACTGTGTTTGCCCAGATCGGAGACCTTTGCGAATCTCTGATTAAAAGAGATGCAGGGGTTAAAGACAGCGGTGATTCTTTGCCCGGACACGGCGGATTTTTGGATAGAACTGACAGTTTTATCTTCACAATCCCTGTTATGTATTATGTTTGCAAATATTTTATCTTTTCCAATCAACTGGTAAGTGATATTGCAAATATGCTAAAAGGACTTTTCTAAATGAAAACTGTAGAGGATGTTTTTGGTATAAAAACGGATGATAAATCACTCTTTTTGAGTGCGATTACTCATCCTTCTTATACGCAGGAAAAGAACCTTGAATATACAAAGTGTTATGAACGGCTTGAATTTTTAGGTGATGCTGTACTCAAACTTGCAGTTTCAAATATTTTGTATAAAAAGTTCCCTGATTATCATGAAGGCGATATGTCTAAAATCCGTTCAATCGCAGTTTCGGACAGTGTTTTGTCGGAAATCTCCAAGAAAATGGGGCTTGCTGATATAATTCTGGCTTCCGAACATGATGAAAAACAGGGAATAAAAAAGCTTGAATCAGTGACAGCATGTGCATTTGAAGCAGTATTAGGCGCATATTTTCTTGATAATAAAGCAGACTTGCTGGATAAGAAACTTCAGGAAATATTTATACCGTATATTGAGGAAATTAATGCAAATCTGGACAAATATAATGCAAAGGCCCTGCTTCAGGAATATACGCAGAGCTTAACCCGTGAAACTCCAAAATACAGATTGGTAGCTGAGAACGGGCCGGCACACAACAGAATTTTTACGGTAGAAGTTTCCTATAACGGGGATGTAATAGCGCAGGCAGATGGCAAATCCAAAAAAGAAGCAGAGCAAAGATGTGCATATTTGGCCTGCAAAAAGCTGGGGGTTTTAGAATGCCGAAAGTAATCATATCACCTTCGATATTATCAAGTGATTTTGCAAATCTCGGACGAGATATCCGAATGGTTGAAAAAGCCGGCGCAGATTGGATTCATGTAGATGTAATGGACGGGCATTTTGTTCCGAATATTACAATCGGAGTTCCGGTCGTCAAGTCCATAAGAAAAGTCACAAATTTGCCGCTTGATGTCCATTTGATGATAGAAAATCCCGAAAAATTCATAAAACCTTTTGCCGAGGCAGGCGCAAATATAATAACATTCCACTATGAAGCCGTTGAACGGAATGAAATAATAAGACTTGCTAATTATATAAAAAGTTTTGGCATTCAGTCAGGACTTGCTATTAAGCCTGCAACAAAGCCGGAAGAAATTCTGGAATATATCGGTGCTTTTGATATGATTCTGGTAATGACAGTTGAGCCGGGTTTTGGCGGACAAAAGTTTATAAGTAAATGCGCACAAAAATTGTCATGTTTCAGGGAATATGGTGACGAAGATTTAATATTGCAGGTAGACGGCGGTATAAACGATGAAACGGCAAGAGTCTGCACCAAATTAGGCGCAAACTCTTTAGTTGCCGGAAGTTATATATTTAATTCGGAAAATATTTCCGAAGCTATTGACTCTTTACGCTAAGCCTCGGCGTTCTTTTCTTCTCAGAATTTCATCAGGATCAGTTGTAATTGATGTGTCAGCTAAAGTCGGATCGAGCTCTTCTCTTTCGCCGCTGTCAGCTGTTTGTTGGGTATTGTTGGTTGTTGTATCAGCCGCAGTATCGCCTCCTGATGTATCATCTCCGGATGAATTATCTGTAGATGCTGATGCAACGTCGCCTTCAGCTTTATTTACAGAGTCAATAGAAACTCCATGGCTATCTGCTGCCTGTTCTGCAATTTGATTGCCCTGCTGTCCGACGGTCATTGTTTCTGTACCTTGTTCAACAGCTTCTTTGCCAACACGTTTTTTGCTGCCAAACAGGCCTCCGAAAATTCCGCCGATTAATCCGCCAAATAGCATGCCTACACCGGTTAAAGCTCCTCCAACAACTCCTGCGACAATACCAATATTTCTGCTTGATTTAGAACCGAGTAGTTCTTGTCCGATCGATACTGTTTCTGAGCCAAAATCAACAGATAGTTGCGAGGAGACTGCACCTTCATTAATAATAGCATCAATTTCACCAAGTTCAGCGTCTAATCCTTGAATTTCATCTGTTGCCTGAGTCCCGAGTGCTGCGGCAACGGCCTGAAGTCCCTGAACTTCCCCACGGGTTTCTCTGCTTTGAAAGAATCTTGGTTTGTCATTTTTTTCTGCAGCAAGACTCTCAATTTGAGCTTTTAATACCTCCAGCTGGGTTTTGGCTGTATCTGCAATGTCAGTAGCCTCATCTCCAATGGCTTGCGCACTTGCAAGCAGGGGCGCCATCTGTTCTATTGCCTGAAGGGTTAAATCCTCTTTATTTTTACTTTCTTCAATAAATTGCCTGCCTTGCTGTTTTATGCTGACACCGTTATTTGACATTTCTTCTCTTAGTTGTTGAGCAGCATTTTGCGGCTGTTCTTCACCTGAAGTTGACATTTCGTAAGTCACGTCATCCGCATTATCTGTTTTGGCCATATCCTGAGCCCATGCAAGGACTTCTTCGGGTACTTCCTGACCTTCATCTTCGTATTCCAAAACTTCGTTTGCAGTCAGATCGTTCCAGTTAATGCTCGTGTCTTGCGGCTTAACTCCGTAATTTCCGTTAATTGCGTCTACCATGTGGTTTTCTCCTTATATTTTGCATAGAAATACATTTAATTAGTCGGAAATTAGTTTTGAAATCTTTAACATAAAAATAGAAAGAACAGTCGAAACCCTTTGTAGAACGGTAATTGCAGTTGAATTAACAAAACTTTAAAAAGGCTAAAATGTAAAGATATGTAACAAAATTTATATAAAGTGAATATAAAAAGTCAATAATTTTTTACCAAAATTTTTTATATAAGTACGAGAGATAAATAAAGAAAAAGAGAGGCTTTAGAAATGGCAAGAACATTGTTATTTACTGATGTTACAGAAAAATATAAACAAACTTCAACAGCATTAAAAGAAGTAAAATTTGAAACAAGACAGGTTATCCGCAAAACACTTGTAGAAATGATGAGGCAGTCATTTTTTCACGGTGCAAGCAGATACGGAACCAATTTTATAGCATAACGGTTTTTAATATAAAACCGGGGGTTATGCAAAACTTGCAGCCCGTTGGAAATTAAGGATAGGAAAGGCAAATCAATAAGGATAGGAATGGAAGATAAGTTAAGACCGGTAAATCCGGTCTTTTTTATGTGTTCAGGTTTAGAAGCACTTTATTTAATATACAGGCAAAACCGACCCATAAAAGATACGGGATCTGCAAAAATCCTGCTAAGAATGATAATTTAAAAAAGAAAAATATCATCGCAGCAACAAGGATTAGAAGAATAACCGCAACAATAAGAGCTTTTTTAATATTGTGTTCTGTAAAAAAAGCCTTTGTCCAGTATAGATTAACAGCAAGCTGAACAAAAAATATGCTTATTGCAAGGTATTTGTATGTAGAAGCCGGTCTGAACAAGACTATTAAGAAAGAAACCAGCATCAATAAAAAAAGTACACTCCATATGTATTTAAAAATCCATTTTGGCGGCTGAAAATCGGGTTTGTTTATATTGTTAAAGAAATTGTCATCATAGCTGTAGAACATAAATTCATTATAACGAGTGGGGTAAAAGAAAAAATCCCTGAAAATACTGATAGTAAAGACTAATAAATTTGTAACAAAAATGAAAAAAATGTTAAAAGTAGTATATAAATGGGTATATAAAAAGTATATACAAATTGGAGAGAAGTTTTATATGTCGATTAATGCATTATCAATGTCGTGTTCATTCTGGGGCGGAGCGTCATCAACGGACAGCGAGTATCAGGAAATTATCAGAAAATTAAGGTCTTACGGTGTTTCACCGAGCGGGGATTTTTATGCTGATAAAGCAAAACTCAATAAAATTCAACAGGCAAAAGACAGTCAAAATGCACAGTTTTCCGATACCCAAAATAAAAAAGAAAATATAACATCAGACAATCAAAACACCTTTGTAACAGACAAGGGAGAAGGTACCGATCAATTGGCTATGTTAAACAGATTGCAACTCGGGCTTTTATAGACGCAAAAAATATTTTTATGTGTTTTTAAAAAGGTATGGATAAT
>CALUTA010000010.1 GCA_944323585.1 Candidatus Gastranaerophilales bacterium | reverse complement strand
CTTTTTAGCTCTCAACTTCTTTAAATCTTGCTGCAAACACACTTACTTAACAACAGCAAGTTTCGGCCTTATGCCTGATTCCATATTGATGTTTCTGGCATTAGCCACCGCCATAGAACGGCGTTTTCTCGCTCCTCTTAATATATATTCAACACTGCCGCTAACATTACACGCAGGTTTTACTATCTTTTTAAGCATTTGTTTATCTCCAATTGTCTGATTACATTTTTGTTATCGACAAAGAGAATCAAAAACTTTAAAAATTTTTTATGTAATGTTTACAATGTTTAACAATTGGTTCAATTCATGTAAATTGGGCTCTAAAGAAATTGTTTAATGTTTGTCATGTACAATTTTGTATGGCAGAATGAGCAATAAAAAGGCTCCTTAGGTTAAAATACCGTCAGGAGCTATAAATCTCATTATCGTTCCACGTTATAAATAATTAATAATTTTAATTATTTATTTAATTCTACACAGCATAGACGCTGACTTGTTTTCTGTCACGTCTGTGTGCTTCAAATTTCACCTGTCCGTCAATCAATGCAAACAAAGTGTCATCTGAACCGATACCTACATTGTTGCCGGGGTGAATTTTAGTTCCGCGCTGGCGAACAAGAATGTTTCCGGCTTTAACAGTTTCTCCGCCGAATTTCTTAACGCCGAGTCGCTTCGCTTCTGAATCTCGTCCGTTACGGGTAGAACCCATACCTTTTTTATGTGCCATGACTTATATTCTCCTATTAATTTCGTACTCAGTAATGCCTTTTGTACGATTGTTTGTATCACTTGACCGGTTTTATCCGGAATTTGCACCTTGAGGTGCTTTAATTTTGTTATGCTTCTTCTGTTGTTTCAACAGTGTCAGCAGATTTTTTCTGGGCAGAAGTTCTGATTTTGTTAATCATAACTCTTGTGAATCCCTGTCTGTGGCCTTGTTTTTTTCTATAGCCTTTTTTGGGTCTTTGTTTGAAAACAATGATTTTTTTAGCTTTGTCTTCTTTAACAACAGTGCCTTCTACAGAAGCGCCTGCAACGTAAGGCTGGCCTACTTTTGATTTTTTGCCGTTAACTATCATAACGATGTTGTCGAAAACTACTTTTGAATCAGCTTCCTGATTAAGAAGTTCGATATCAACGTAGCGGCCTTCTTCGACTTGATACTGTTTTCCGCCTGTTTCTACAATTGCGTACATTTGTTTGTCCTTTCTAATTGAGGTTTCGTAACCCTTACAGCACAAGCTTTCGGGGATTTTGTCAACGATTTACCTGTAATACACGTACAATTATTATCAGATACTCAAACCCTGATGTCAAGCAGTATTAATATTTATTAACTTTTTCATCTATTATTTTGTTTGAAGTAAAATTAGAATATGAAGTTTAATGAGAAAGAAATCGCAGAGGCCTGCGGGGCTGAAGTTTTAAAAAGTACCGGTGATGAAATTAGTTTCGGCATTTCAACGGATACCCGAACAATAAAAGAGGGCGAAATTTACCTTCCGCTGAAAGGCGCTACCTTTGACGGCGAAAATTTTATACAACAGGCGCTTGAAATCGGGGCTGCCGGATATTTCACTACTTCTGATAAAGTTTTTGACGGTGCAAAAGTCGTTTTCAAGATTGAAAATACGCTGACGGCTTATTTGTTGCTTGCGCTGTATTCAAGACGCAAATATAATCCAATTACCGTAGCTATCACAGGAAGTTCGGGCAAAACCACAACAAAAGAAATGGTTTATGCTGTTTTGAGCCAAAAATTCAAAACTCAAAAAACCTTTTCCAACCATAACAATGAAATCGGGCTTTGTCAGACTATTCTCGGGATGAATTCTGATACAGAGGCTTTGATAGTTGAAATGGGGATGAGAGGTTTGGGAGAAATTGAACTTCTCTCAAAATATTCCGAACCTGATTTCGCAATTATTACAAATGCCGGATCTGCGCATCTTGGAAGGCTCGGAAGTCTTGATAATATTGCAAAAGCAAAATCCGAAATCGTTAAATATTTAAAACCTCAAGGAGCCTTAATTGCTAATGAAAATCCTCGTCTGCACAGGTTTACGGAAGATTACAAAGGCGAAAAAATATGGTTTTCAATTAAGGATGTCAAAATTCTTGAACAAAGACAGGGGTATTCAAAATATTCTTACAAAGGCAAAGAATACGAACTTAATGTTGAGGGTTCTTACAACATAGAAAACTCTTTGTCTGCAATCGAAGTCGGATACAAACTCGGAATGACTTACGGTGAAGTTAAAGCGGGTTTATTGGCTTATCATCCGATTGAAAAACGCTGGGAGGCTGAAAAAATCGGAGGTTTCAGCGTTATAAACGACAGCTACAACGCTAATCCTGAGTCAATGAAGGCATCTGTCACAACTTTTATTAACCTGTATGACGATCCGGTTGTTGTTCTTGGCAATATGGGCGAACTCGGTGAGCAGGAAGCTGAAATACATTTGGAAGTCGGAAAGTTTATTGCAAACGACATAAAAAATAATCCGTCGGCAAAAGGTAAGAAAGTTATTTTTCTGACAGTCGGGAAGCTTGCCGAAAAAATCGGGGAACCTCTTACTGAAAACGGATTTTTTGTAAAGAATTTTGAAAATAATCAGGATGCTGCACGCTGCATTCTTGATAACATTGATGCAGGATGTACAATATTTTTGAAGGCATCAAGAGCAATGAAATTTGAAGAAATAATTGAATATTTGAGGGAGAACAGCAAGTCATGATAATGATAACAGTGGCATTTTTACTCGGAATGATATTATGCCTTTTATTTGGAGTTCCGTATATTTCATTTTTGAAGAAGAAAATGATAGGACAGTATGTCAAAGATGTTGCACCTGAAGCACATCAAAAAAAAGAAGGCACTCCGACGACGGGCGGTGTATTTATAATAATTGCGGCTGTTATGGCATCAATTATTGCCCTATTGCTTGCACAAAGATTTTCCGAAGAAGTTTTTATTGTATTAATAACCTTCTTATTCTATGCTTTTGCAGGGTTTCAGGATGATTTCCTTAAACTCAAAGGAAAACATAATGACGGATTGAGTGCAAGAGGAAAGCTTCTTCGTCAAATTGCAATTGCACTTTTGCCGACGGCTTTTGTAATGATGACAAATCCGGACGGCACTTATTTTTCAATCGGAAGTCTGTCTTTTGATTTAAGATGGCTTTATCCTGTTTTGTCAGTGTTTGTGATTACGGGAGCCTCAAATGCTTACAACCTGACAGACGGGCTTGACGGGCTTGCTTCATCAACCGGTGTGTTTGCGTTTATTGCATGTGCATTAATTTTACTTTTGAACGGACATCCCGGCGCCGGTATTATTGCAGCTTCTGTTGCAGGGGCATTGTTCGGATTTTTGAAGTACAACAAACCGAAAGCAGAAGTCTTTATGGGAGATACGGGATCGCTTGCTATCGGCGGGCTTTTGGGTACTCTTGCCGTAATCGGCAAATTTGAATTCCTTCTTATTTTTATCGGCGGAATTTTTGTTATAGAAACTTTGTCTGTAATTTTGCAGGTTATCAGCTTCAAGACAACCGGCAAAAGAATTTTTAAGATGTCGCCTATTCATCATCATTTTGAACTTTGCGGATGGAGCGAAAAAAGAATTGTTATTACTTTTGCGCTTGTGTCGGCCTTGTTTAACGCTTTTGCATTATGGTTGTTTTATTTGACACAGAAAGGATTGTTCTAATTATGAAATCAAGCTGGTTTGATAAAAAAGTTCTTGTATTGGGCCTGTCAAAGAGCGGTATTTCAGCCGCAAAGTATTTGAATAAACACGGAGCGGATGTTTTTATAACCGAAAGCAGAGAACGAAAAGAAGATGACGATAAAACCATAGCTGATCTGGAGGCTATGGGAATTAAAGTTGAGATGGGCGGACACTCGGACGAATTTATAAAAGATTCTTACATTGCAGTCACAAGCCCGGGAATTCCTCCTGAATCAGAGATTATGCAGCGTCTGAAAGATGAAAAAATCGCTGTTATCTCGGAAATTGAACTTGCGTATTCACAAACTCAGATGCCTTTTGTCGCAATTACCGGAACCAATGGCAAAACAACGACTACGGCTTTGACAGCACACATTTTGAGTACGGAGTTTAAGGCATATCCTTGCGGAAACTACGGGGTTCCACCGTGCGATTTGCTTGACGGAGATGTGGAAATTTTTGTGTGTGAGGTAAGTTCTTTCCAGCTTGAATACAGCAACGGTTTTCAGCCGCAAATTTCCGTATGGACGAATTTTACACCCGACCATATAAACTGGCATGGCAGCCTTGAAAATTATTTCAATGCAAAAGCTAAAATCTTTAAGTCACCGCAGGAGCCGGCATTTTCGGTTCTGAATGCAAAGGATGAAAAACTTCTTGAATTTTCAAAAAAATGCGGGGGCACCGTGTTTATGTTTGCGGGTGAAATAGGCGACAACTGCTGTTATGAGAAAAATGATGCCGTGTATTTCAAAAGAAACGGGCATGAAGAGCATATAATTGATTTGAAAGATTGTCCGCTAATCGGAGAACACAATTATCAAAATCTTATGTGCGCCGTAATTGCCGCAAAACTTGAAGGAATTTCAAATGAGCACATAAAAGAAGCAATAATGACATTCAAGGTTCCGGAGCACAGGCTTGAAAAATTTGCCCAAAAAAACGGAATTGTATTTTATAATGATTCAAAAGCCACAAATCCGGAGGCTTCGCTTGTTGCAATCAGGTCATTTAGCAATCAAAACGTTGCCTTAATCGCAGGCGGGCGGGACAAAAATACGGACTTGAAAGAGTTTGACGAGGCCTGCAAAAAGCATATTAAGACAGTTATTCTGATAGGAGAAGCAGCGGACAGATTTGAGGAAAACTTAAAATCAGACGGATTCGATAATATAATAAGAGAAAATTCTCTTGAAAGCGCAGTGGATAAAGCAATAGAATTAAATCCGGATGTGGTGCTGCTTTCGCCGGCGTGCGCAAGTTTTGATATGTTCAGCGGATACGAGGAGAGAGGAAAGGTCTTTAAAGATTATGTCTTATCGAGATTATGACAGAGGAAATTACGACAGGGACAGGTTAAGAAATAATCGTTCGCAAATTCAAAGTGTTATTATATCATCACCTGATAAGACACTTCTGGTTGTCGTGACTTTTCTTGTTATGATAGGATTTATGATGATATTTTCCGCCTCGGCGCCGAAGTGTCTTGATGAGGGGGTAAATCCTGCGCAATTTTTAATAAAACAGATAATTTGTTTTATTGTCGGATTTATAGGTTTGAAGTTTTTTACAAACTATGATTACAAAAAACTTGCCTCGTGGAATACTCTTCTTGCGGCGGGGATTATAATCGCATTGATGCTTGTTGATTTTACACCTTTAGGTGTTACGGTGAACGGTGCAAAAAGATGGATTAATATTTTGGGCTTTCAGCTTCAGCCGTCCGAATTTGCAAAACCTGCTGTTGTTCTTCTTATGGCATCAGCTTTCAAGGACAATCCGAATCTTTTTGACGAAACAAAGTGGTTTAAATATTTTATTCCGATACTTGTAATGCTGGCATTTATCTTTATGCAGCCGAATTTGAGTATGGTAATTCTGCTTCTGTCGGTTTGTGTTGTAATGTTTTTGTGCGGGGGCGGATCTTTAAAGTTGTTTTTCAGTTGTCTGGCTGCTGGAGTTACGACAATTGTGCTGGCACTTACTACAATTATCAAACCTTATCAGCTTCAGCGTTTAAGAATCTGGCGTCATCCGGAAAGCGACCCGCAGGGGGCAGGATATAACATAATTCAATCCTTGATAGCGTTTGCATCTGGAGGGTTTAACGGGGTAGGATACGGCGGATCAATTCAAAAACTCGCTTATCTGCCGGAGTGTCATACGGACTTTATATTCGCAATTCTTGCAGAAGAACTCGGGTTTATCGGGTGTGTACTTGTTATCGGGCTTTTCTGGACGCTTGTACACAGAGGTTTTATAATTGCTTCTCGCTGTCCTGATATGTACGGCAGGCTTCTTGCTGTCGGAATTACTTTTGCAATAGGTTTTCAGGCTTTTTTGAATATAAGCGTTGCAAGTTCATTCCTGCCTACAACAGGTGTTCCGCTTCCGTTTATCAGTTACGGCGGGTCTTCTCTGATTGTGTCACTGTGGATGGTCGGAATTTTGCTGAATATATCTAAAAAACGAATTAAAAAAATAAGGAATCAGGAAGATGAGATTGCAAGAAGATAAACAATACACCTTTTTTATAACCGGCGGCGGCACGGGCGGGCATATTTATCCTGCTGTAGCAATTGCGGATGAACTTTGCGAGAAAGGCGAAAATATTTACTATATCGGAAATCCTGACAATCTGGAGTATGAGATTGTAAATCAAAAAGGTTTTAAATTTTTGCCAGTAAAAGTTCATGGAATGCCGAGGCGTGCGGGTTTGGGGCTTGTAAAATGGTGTGTTGAACTTTCTTTTGCAATAATGAAAAGCTGCTTTTATATTTTGAAATATAAACCTGACTCAGTGTTCGGAACAGGCGGGTACGTATCGGCACCGGCTCTTATTGCGGCAAAAATTTTAAAAGTTCCTTATATGATGCATGATTGTGATGCAAAACCAGGGCTTGTGACAAGAAAACTTGCGCCGTGGGCTTCTGCTGTGTCGCTTGCTTTTGAATGCGCAAAAGCGGAAATAAATAACAAAAATTGTTTAATTACGGGCAACCCTATCAGAAAAAACTTTAAAATTTTGACAAAGACTGATGCCCGTGAGGCTCTAGGATTGAAAAATAAGACGACGATTTGCGTAATGGGCGGCTCTCAAGGGGCACGTACAATTAATGATGCCGCTGTGGATATTCTTGCAAAACTGTCAAAAGAATTTGACATTCAAATCATATTCCAGACCGGAAAAAAGAATTTTGAAAGGGTAATAGAGCAGTTGATAAAAGTTTATCCTGAATACGAGAGTGATGCAAATCTGATTGTAAGACCGTATTTTGAAGATATGGTGACTGTTTTGAAAGCTTCGGATATTGCGGTTTCAAGGTCAGGTTCTTTAAGTTTGTCAGAATTGTCTGCGTCAGGTATTGCCTCTATTCTTGTTCCGTATCCTCATGCTGCGGCAGACCATCAGCGCAAAAATGCAAGATATATGGAAGAACAAGGTGCCTCAATATATCTTGAAGATGATGACGTGAATGCCGGCAGCTTGTATGAAATTCTATCAGAACTTATTCAAAACCCCGACAAATTATCCGAACTTCAGAAAAATGCGCTGTCGCTTGCAAAATTTGATGCCTCAGAGCAAATTTGCGAAAAATTGATTTCGATTGCAAAAAGAGAAAACTGATAACCACTTGCAAACGCTGATAATTTGATTTAACTTTATGTTATGAATTATTCGTACAAAGAAGCAAAAGAGCTTTTAACTTCAAAAGGCAAGTTTTATATTAATCTCGGGTTGGAGCGGATTTCAGCGGTTTTGGAACTTCTCGGCAACCCGCAGGACAGATTGAAATGTATTCACGTTGCCGGCACAAACGGCAAAGGAAGTGTCTGTGCAATTATTGAGGCTGTCTTAAGAGAAGCAGGCAAAAAAACTGGACTTTTTACAAGTCCGCATCTTTTCAAATACACTGAGCGCATAAAAATTAACGGTGTTGATATCTCTGATGAAGATTTTGCAAGGCTTGTTTTTGAAATCTGCAACACGGCGGATAAACATAACATTCATCTGACAGAGTTTGAGATTTTGACGGCCGTGGCATTTAAGTATTTTGACGAAAATAAAGTTGATGTTGTTGTACTTGAAACAGGGCTTGGCGGAAGATTTGATGCCACAAATGTTATCAAAAGCAATCTTTGTGCAGTGATAACACACATTGACCTTGACCATACCGAGCGGCTCGGGAATACAAAGGACAAAATCGCATTTGAAAAAGCAGGGATTATCAAGCCCAATTGCCCTGTTGTGACATCAGAAGGTTATGAGGCAATCAGGGATGCTGCGGATGCAAACGATTCTCTTTTAATGATGATAACACCTCTGGAAGATACTTCAAATCTGGCTTTAAAGGGGCTTTACCAGCAGGAAAATCTATCTCTTGCGCTTGCGGCTGTAAGGCTTGTGTTTCCTGAAATTCCGGAAAATGTTATTCAGACGGCGCTTTCCAAAGTCAAACATCCTGCAAGATTTCAGTATCTCGCAGGCAAAAATATAATAATCGATGGTGCGCATAACCCTAACGGTATTGCGGCATTGAAAGAAAGTTTGGATTTCTATTTTCCTGACAAACACAGAAGATTTGTGTTCGGGTGCCTGAAAAACAAAGATCACAAAAAGATGGTGTCGCTGTTGTTTGACAAAAATGACGAAATTTATTTTTATCATTTCAGCAATCCAAATTCCTGCACTGTAGAAGAACTCCAATCAGAATGCGAATTTCCGTCAAAAGAATTCAAATCGCTTGATGAATTTGAATATAGAGATGACACTCTGACTGTTATCTGCGGATCTTTTTATATGATTAATGAAGTAATTAATCCTGATTGCTTTCTTTAACCATTTCCGAAATCAAATTGTTCAATTCAGCAGGACAAAAGTCGTTGCAGGTGTTCCATATTAAAGTCGGTTTCGGTTCTTTTATTGACGGTGACGGATAATCGCTGTTGCAGAAGCCTTTCAGCATATTTGTTGAACCGTCAATGTTCGGTGTAAAGTGTGTACAGCAGCTGCAAATTCTCAGTACAAATCCGTAATCGTCAAGTTTTGTCTTTAGCTCCTGAAGAGCATCTATCATTCTTAAGTGGGTGCCGGTTGTGAATTTTTTGTTTTTATAGAAAAATCTGATTTTTGCAAGTCCGTGGTCTGAAATAAACTGCATTCTGCAATTCAGGTTGCTTCTGCTTGTCGAAACAACAACGTCAACATCAAATTTTTGTGTGTTTTCAGGCAAATCTTCTCTGTTCAGGATTTTGTTAACTGCTTTTCTAATCGGAGGCAGGTTCTTAATTATATGCCCCATTGAATATGCCGGATACATAAAAAGTCTTAAAATTTCGGCTTTTGTTAATTTCGATTCAACAAGGCTGAGTGCAAATCCTACTGCCAGAAGAATGAATGTGAACAATACAAATTTGAAATCAAGGAAGAAATAAGAACTGTAAGAATGTTTAAGAACAATTGCATAAATAATTAACAATGTCCAAATGTTCGGATAAATAAGAGAAAGTACATGTTCGTTAAACACAAAATTCTTGGAAAATATCTGCAAAATTCCGTTTCTGAACAAATTCATTCTCGCAGAAAATCTCGGCTTTTTAAATTCGTAATTTGCACTGTCTACAATTGTCTGGATATTTGGATTGTAAGTACATTTGCATCCGATTCTTGAAAGAAGCAGACTGTATTTAAGTTCTGAGTTTATGTCTTTGAAATCAACGTCGCCGATTTGGTTAATAATTTCCTTTTTGATAATAAAAACACCGCTGTCCGCCTGTGACGCAAGCCCGAAAAGCGAGCGTGCCCGGCGTAAGAAATTCATATGATATTTTTGATAAGCTGCTTTAATTTTATCAACCGGACCGAAGTTTTCTGTATCAATGATTGTTTCTCCGCTGAGAACGCTGTTTTTCACAAGAGCAGCATTCACGGTTGAAAGAAAATCCGGCGCAATGCTTCTGTCAGCATCAATAAACACAAATGAATCAATGTAATCATCCTGTGCAAGCTGTTCCAGAAGAATAGAAATAGCTTGATCTTTGCCGATTGTCCCAACATCTTTTATGTTGATTGTGTGAATAAAATTGTCATTAAGATAGAAATTCTGCGAGCCGTCAGTGCAGTTGTCAAGAATTAAGAATACTTTGAAATTTCCAATCGGATAGTCCTGCGATTTCAATTCTCTTATGAGATTTTGAAGTGTATCTTTATTGTTATGTGCATAAATCACAACAGCCAGATTGTCTTTTTCTTCATATTGCGAATATTTTTTTTCAAGTCTGAATTTTTTGTCATTAAGGTTTCTGACAGCCAGTGCAAGGAAAAAGACAGTATAAAGTGCAGCATAAATGTATAAAATATCTAAGATTAATTCCATAATATCCCTCTTAATTCTACAAAAATATTGTAGTTAAAACCTTTTTAAATTTCCATTTAATGTAAATATTTGTGACGTTTGTCATTCTTTCTTTTCCTTAAAAAAACAGACCTGATTATTCAGATCTGTTTTTTGTTTTTTATTATTTTAAAGCTGCTTATACAAGAGCTGCAACTTTTTCAGCATTTTTAGAAGCCATTTCAACAAGCTGTCTTGAAGTTGCGATCATAGCAATTTCAGAAGAAAGTTTGTTAATGCATGAACCGCATCCGATAGCTGAAGCGCCTGCTGCAAAAGCGAACGGAGCTGTAGTCGGGTTGATGCCTGTAGCTGTCATAACAGGGATTTCAACGTTTCTTACAAGTTCAACAGTGTTTGAAATTGTAAGTTCAACTCTTTCCATCAAACCTCTTACACCGTTAGCCTGTTCGGTTTTTGCGAAGTGCCCTTCAGTTTGGATTAAGTCAATACCTAAAGATTCCAATTCTCTTGCAAGTGAAATTTGTTCGTTAATATCGATTTCACCAGGGATTGTAACGCAGAAGAATACGTGGTTGCCTTTTAAAAGAGCAAGAGTTTCTTTTGCAAGTTCCAGAACTTCATTAGCAGAGAAAGTTTTTCCGCTTTTGTAAAGAACGTCAAAGTTTCCGAGTTCAATAGCATCAGCGCCGAGTTCAACGGCTCTTGCAAGTTGAGAAGGAACGATTGATGAAACAAATACAGGCATATCAGTCATTTCTCTGACAGCTTTAATGATGTCTTCATCAGCGCAGATATCAACAGCGCTTGCGCCTGTTTTATCAGCAGCGGCAACAACTTTTTTTACGCTTTCCATATCAAAATTGTCGATACCGGCAATAATTTTTACTGCTCTTTTTTCATCCAGATGTTTTTTAAATAAATCAATTCTTTCCATATTTCTAATCTCCTTAACTGATAAATCATCTATAAATCTTTTCTGAATTATACATTAAAATTTTAATAATTTCAATAACTAACCGTTACAAATCAGCCGGATATGATGAAAATAATTGAATTAAATGAATAATAAATAAGAGAGGTATTGTTATGAATAGAAAAGTATTATTTTTGCTTGTGTCAATTATTTTTCAGCTTTTTTGCCAGACTCCTGCGATTTCAAAGGCCTATGCCCCTGATGAAGAAATTAATATAACAGTTTATGAAAAAATAAATCCGGCGATAGTTTCAATAGATGCCCAGACTTCTGATGGAATATCCGCCGGTACAGGCTGTATTGTAAGCTCTAACGGCCTTATTCTGACAGGTTCCCATGTGGTGGAGGACAGCAGCAGTGTCGAAGTTACAATGTATAACGGGCAGGTTTACAAGGCTGAAATAGTTTCAAAAATGGGTAAAAATAAGGATCTTGCCCTGCTTAAAATAACACCGAAAACACAGCTTCAAACCATAAAATTCGGAGATTCCCAAAATATAAAAGTCGGGCAAAGAGTGCTTGCAATAGGCAATCCGTTCGGCTTTTCAGGCACATTGACCCAAGGCATAATTTCAAGGATAGACTATACAAAAAATAAAATTCAAACTGATGCTGCAATCAATCCCGGCTGTTCAGGCGGTCCGCTTTTGAATACCTCCGGCGAGGTTATCGGTATAAATCAATCAATTTATAATCCTGATAACAACATTTCAAATATCGGTATTGGGTTTGCCATACCGATCAATGATGCTAAAAAGTTCATAGAAACCACTAAAATGTTCAAAAAACAGTGATTGTTACAAAATGTTAACTTGAATTAAAAATCCCCAAAAAGCTTTTATATAAAGGTTTTCAATCAAAAAATGCGAAAATACCACAGGCAACTCTCGGACTCAAAAAAACTTTATCTATGTATCAGTGGAAACACTAAGGGGAAAATTATAGTTTAGAAAAAGGAGTTAAGAACATGGGATTACCAGAGATTTCGAAAGTATCTGCTGCGCAGGCAAAGCAGAACGAACAAAAACAAGAAATTAAGACAACGACGCAGAATGATAAGGCTGAATTGTCGCAGGCCTTGTCAAAAGGTCAAACATCTAAGGAAGGTAAAAATGCAGAAATTCTTCCGGCAAAATTAGAAAAGAAAGAAGGCTTATCTAAAGGTGCAAAACTCGGAATCGGAGCTGCAGCTCTTTTGGCAGCCGGTACAATTTTGAAATTTGTAAAACCGTCTGCCGGTAAGGCCTTAATGAGCGCTGCAAAATTAGCTTCTCACGCCCCTCAGGCTCAAAAAGGTTTGAAAGCAAGCCACGCACTGGGCACTGTCGGAGGTTTGACAGGTGCATCTATTCTTGCAGCTTGTTCAACAGGTGAACTTGACGAAATCCACAACCACTATGTTGATTTGCCGACTGATACGATTACGGAAACAGAATATGTTGAAAAAATTGTTGAAAAGCCTGTCTATATTACAAAAACAGATACAGTATACAAGACAGATACTATAGGAATTCCGGAAATTATTGAAAAAACCGACACACTCTGGCAGACAGATACCATAAGAGTTCCGGAGATTATTGAAAAAACAGATACTATCTGGAAAACAGACACCGTAAAAGTTCCGGAAATAATCCATGACACAGATACTATCTGGAAAACAGATACTATAAAAGTTCCGGAATATATCGAAAAAACTGATACTGTCTGGCAGACAGATACTGTAAAAGTTCCGGAATATATAACCAAATGGGATACTGTATACCAGACCAAAACAGATACACAATATATTGACAGACCTATTTATATAGAAGTTCCGGGTGAAACAATCTATGTAAAAGAAGATTTTGAATCTGAAGTTCCTGATAAAATGAAAGAAATGCTTCATGATTTGGGTATAGATACAACCGGAGTCGGTAAATTTGTATATGGTTTGGATTGGCAGGATGCTAAGAATAATCAGGTTCACAGAACTCTCTGGGATGGCGGACGTACAAGCCGCGACGGTGATGTATATATTATGAACGATATCGGAACTAAATGGTCAAATCCTGATGAAACTTATGTATTCGGTAAAAATGAAGAATTCAGACGTCACGAATTATATCTTGACACTAATAAAGACTTGAATGATTGCGTAAACCTTCCGAAAGATGAAATTAATGTTTCAAACGGAAACGGAGCTCCGAACTGGTTCATATTTGATCCGAGCCAGCCAACTTCCGAACCGGGTAACTGGAACAGGCAGCCTGCATTAACCTTCACTAAAATTGCAGACGGTGTATGGCAGTCCAGTGATGGGTTTACATACGAAAAAGGCGACCAGCCGAATTCAATCAAGAAAACAAACCAGCACGGTTCCGAATGGCTTCTTAAAGACATTAGTATTATCGGCGGAGACGATGCTAAAGATCCGCAAGAATAGACAATTTCCCATAATATATCCTCATACAGGACACTTGATTATCAGGTGTCCTGTTTTTATCTTTGTATAGCCGCGGATATCAATAAGTAGGTACAAAAATATTTTTTCGTGGTATATTAGATTTTGTAGGTTAGGAAATAAGGAGGATCAGATGACAGAGTATGTTTATTTAAACGGCGAATATGTCGATATAGCAAAGGCTTCCATACCTGTCCGCACACATGCTTTTTTGTATGGTACGGCTGTGTTTGAAGGCATCAGAGCCTACTGGAATGAAGAAGAAAAACAGCTTTATGTTTTCAGAGCAAAAGAACATTATGAAAGACTTCAGCGCAGTGCAAAAATTATGTATATGGAAAGTCCTCATACTGTTGAAGAATACTGTAAAATTACTGTTGATTTACTAAAGAAAAATAATTACAAAGAAGATGCTTATATGCGTCCGACTTTATATAAATCAGCCCAAAAAGTAGGCCCCGGGCTTTTTGACAATCCGGATTCTTTTATGATTATTTCAAATAAAATGGGCGATTATATTGATACTTCAAAAGGCTTAAGCGTGTGCGTGTCCAGCTGGAGAAGAAACAGCGATAACGCAATTCCGCCGAGAGCAAAAGTTGCCGGATCTTATGCAAATGCGGCTTTGATTAAGACTGATGCGCACAATGCCGGATTTGACGATGCTGTTGTGCTTGATGAACAGGGTCAGGTTACGGAAGGTTCAGCCATGAATTTGTTCCTCATTCAGAACGGAAAACTAGTAACCACAATGAAAACGGATAATATCCTTGTCGGGGTTACAAGAAATACAATAATCGAACTTGCAAAAGACGTTTTAGGCCTTGAAGTTGAAGAAAGAGCAATTGACAGAACAGAACTTTATATTTCTGATGAAGCATTTTATTGCGGAACCGGAGCACAGGTCAGCCCGATTGTAGAAATAGACCACAGAAAACTCGGTGACGGAAATGTCGGACCTATTGCTAAAGATCTTCAAAAATTATACTTTGATGTTGTTAAAGGCAAAGTTCCGAAATACAAAAAATGGTGTATGCCGGTTTACTAAAAATAGTCAGCCTCCCTTTTTACGGGAGGCTGTTTATAAAAAAAATACGGTGAAATTAATTGATAGAATTTTTAGGATTGTGTGTTCAAAATTTAATAAAGAGTTTAAAGTATCTTCTTACAGGACAATTAAGGTTTTCTGAAGTTATAAGCAGGGCTGCATCAATAAGTTATGACTCACTGCCAATTTCTTTAATCATAGCATTTATTTCAGCTGCTGTTATTACGATACAGGTTTCAAAGCAATTTTTAATGAGCGGGGCAGAGGCTTATATTGGCGGAACAATCGTTATAGTTTTGATACGCGAAATAGCTCCGGGGTTTGTGGCACTTGCAATAGGTGCAAGGGCAGGAACTGCAATTTCGGCTGAGATTGCAAACATGCAGGTTACAAGCCAGGTGGATGCTATGAAAACATTGAAAGTAGATCCTGTGGGATATTATTTTGCTCCAAGAATTATTGCGGCAGCTATTACTGTACCTATGGTTGTGTTGCTCGCCGAATTCATCGGGACAGTCGGCGGAATGTTTGTTTCTAATTTAACAATAGATTTGCATCCTGCAAGGTATATGTATTCAGTTTGGGCGTGGCTGAGTACAAGGGATATTTATATAAGTCTTTTCAAGGCTTCAATTTTCGGTGCTTTAATTGCGCTGGTGTGTGCAACGCAAGGGTATGAAACTAAAGGCGGAGCCAAAGAAGTAGGTGTTTCAACAACGCAGGCAGCTATATTGTCGACAGTTTATATGTTAGTTGCTGATTTTTTGATTAATCTTATGTTTTATATTAAGTGATTAATTTGCCGGATAAAGGATTGAATTTAGTTAAAATATATGTTAAAATATTATTGTACATAGTTGTTGAGATATATATTTAAAAGTTTGGAGTACGTATGTTAAAAAAAGCTGGCTTCAAGGCATTTACTCTGTCAGAGGTACTAATTACGCTTGGTGTTATAGGCATTGTTGCGGCAATGACACTTCCTTCGCTAATCGGCAATTATCAAAAAAAAGTTCTTGAAACAAGATACAAAAGAAGCGTGGCCGTTATTTCTAATGCCGTTGATTATATGATGGCGAAAAATGAAGTTTATGGAGATATGTCAGCACTGCCTATATTCCAGTGTCAGGATACAAAGTGCATTGCTGATGAATTTGCCTCTTATATCCCGACGGTTTTAAAAGCTAATTTTGATGATTATTATGTGGATTTGGATTTGAGATTTCAGCAATACAAGACAAATCCTGCATACTCCCCTATCGCATCAGCCTTTTTTCCTCCTGCATACGCAGGAATGGTTGTTAATGGTCAATACTGGAATATTGCTTTTTTAAGCGGAGGCCTCTTTGGAACCAATGACGGTGCATATTACGGTGTAATTGGTTTTGTCAACGAAGACACCGGAAGCAGGGAGAATCCGAATTCAATGGTTTTAATTCTTGATGTGAACGGGGCACAAAGTCCAAATATTGTCGGACATGATTTCTTTGAGCTCTTGGTTAACAAACATGGCAAAGTTCAGGATATGACATGTCTTTCAAACGGCTCCTGTCTGGATGAAACCTGGCAGGACAAATTTGCTGACATAGACGTCTTTGCTAGGTAAAACTTAAGCTAAATATTTTTGTGCTGTTGTTTTATCAAAGACTTCAATGCTGTTTTTGGAGTGAATGAATATTATGCAGCTGATAATGGATTTAAGCGTTTCAAAATCGGAAATTGCCATTTTGTTGCGTAATTCTTCCATGTTGTTTGCCAGAAATTCCATAATAACGGTTTTGTCGTCGTAAACAAGGCTTGAAAAATAATCGAAGGCTTCTTTGGTTTTAATTCCCTCCAGATAGATAATATCAGGGGATTGAAATTCAATAAACCTTGATGCTTTATCCATATTAAAGCCGATATTTTCATTTAATTCGCACTGGTTAATATTTGGAAGATTGTATTTTGCAAGACTTTCCAGTGTCATAATGTTTTTGTTTTTGTTTTTTTCAGCGCATTCCATTAAAAGTGAATAGATAACGTGAGTTTTTCCGCTGAGCGGCGAACCGCAGACAAGTATTACTCCCGGAATATCAAGTGCATTTTTAACTACTTTAATCTGAGTGTCATTTGTAATAATTTTATTTAAAGCTTTAGGCGGTTTGTAAATTTTGAGGAAAATTCTCTCGCCCATAATAGTTGGAAATGTGGAAACACTTGCAACAAGAGCGGTTTCGTCTACTTTAAAATTTAATTTCCCAAGCTGCGGCACTTCGCTGACAGACGGGTCAAGGTCAGCTAAAGTTTTAAGTTTTGCGGTAAAAGACAGCGTAAGGACAGACGGAATAGTTCCTTTGTTGAGAACGTCGCCGTTTTTTTTGAAATTTACACCCAGACCGTCATCCTGTCTTTGAAAAAGAACTTCGTGAACTTCTTCAATGATGGCTTGTTTAAGAATTGAGCGGATAATTTTTTGCATATGCAAATCCGACAGGTCTTCGCTATGCAATTCATCTCTCCAGTCAAAGTCTTCCGATTTTGCAGATGTATAAATCTCTCCGACAGTTGTGTCATTCGGATAATATTCGTCAATTTTTTTCTGAATAACAGTTTCTGAAGCAAGTACAGGTTCTATCGTGCATTCTGCGGATTCTACAATCCTGTCTATTGCAAACAAATCAAGCGGATCTGCCATTGCAACAGTCAAAGTATCTTCAATTTTGAATAAAGGCAAAATTTTAAATCTTTTTGCATCTGTATAGTTGATGTATTGCAAACACTTCGGATCCAGACTGTAATCCTCCAGATTAACAAACGGTGTATGAAGTTTGGTTTCAAGAAATTTGATAAGGACGTCTTCTGTCAGCATTCCGGAATTAATAAGCGCCTGACCGATATTTATATTCTGGGCATTTGCTATTTCCTGAGCCTGTTCCAGAGTTTCATACTGTATAAGTCCGGCTCTTACAAGGTCATATTTTAATTTTTCAAGTGTTTTATTAGTTACTGTTTCCATCAATTTTCTTTACCTAAATATTTTTCGACTTGTTTTAGTACATCATCAAGATCAAAGGGCTTTGTGATGTATTCATCTGCGCCTGTTTCTTCGCCTATAAGTTTGTCTTCTTCCTGTGAGCGTGCTGTTATCATTAAGATTGGAATATTTTTATACTTGCTGTCATATTTTAAAAGTCTGCTGATTTTATAGCCGTTAATTTTTGGCATCATAACATCAAGTATTATTAAATCAGGCATAATTTCTTTTGCCAGTCTGAGGCCTTCCTCGCCGTCAAAAGCCGTATAACATGAGTAGCCGGAGGCTTCCAGAACAAACTTTATGCTTTCAACTATATCCTGTTCATCATCAACAATAAGAATGTTTTTCATTTTTCCCTCAATTGTAAAATTATCTATATGAGTATTATAGCATACTTAAATCTGCGTCAGTTATTGTTAAAATTTGTAAATTGAACTTTTTAAATTTATGTAAAAATGTTTTTGTTTCAACTATGTTTGAAAAAAACTAAAAGGAGAAACAATATGATAAAATTGATGCACCCGATAATGCGTTTTGAAGGATGGGAGCCATCAGGATTGTTCCGCAGAAAACCGGATACAAGAACTGTTGAAGAGATAAAAGGTTCTATAGAGGCCTGGGCAAGAAGAGTTTCAGAAGTAAAGCCTATTTTACCAGAATTAAAAACAATGAATCCGAAACATCTCGGGCTTGTTGCCGATACAATAGAACTTTCACAAAAACCTGCAACTTCATATATAGATGTAGATATGATGAAGGTTGATGAAGATTTTGGCCCATTTAATCCGCTAGAAAAATTAATGGCTGTTTTTCCGTTTGTATCAAAGAAAAATCCGCATGCAATGACTTTTTCGCAAGAAGTGATTGATGCAACAGGCAAACTTATGTCTAAATTTTATCTGAAAGCAGCTGCTGATACTGATTTTTTAATGGATGAAGGTGTTGATAAGAATTTTGAAAAAGGTGTTGCATCAGTTGAACATCTGGCCAAAGAAGCATTAAAAACATTTCAGGTTGATAAATTCACCAGACAGGAAGAATTTGTAGGAAGCGTTCTTGCACTTATTGATAAAAATTCCGATCCTAAAAAAATAGAATTGCTTGATGACGTATATAACACTTTAAAGAATGGTGGAATTTATGAGTTTGATTTTGAAGAGTTGATTAAAAGTAAAGTTTCAGAGAATACAGTGAAGGAAAATCTAAAAACCTTAAAAGAATCGTTAGGGGTGACTTATGCCTACGGAAAAATCCTCAATGTTAATGAATATCTGGTTAAGGATCCTGAGGATGCAAGGATTCCGTTCAGAAATCTTAATGACAACAAATTATACAGGATATCAGGTGCTGATTTAATTGATCGTTTCAGACGAAGAAATTAAGTATAATCTTTGTGGAATGCGCAAAAAAAAATGTGCGGTTTTAGAATAAAATAAAACAACTTGAAAGGAGTCAAAATGGCAGTAAAATTAACTGCACCGCTAACAAGATTCGGCGGATGGCAGCATTTGGGAGCAGTAAAGCGTCCGGTTGATACAAGAACAACAGAAGAATTATACCAGACAATTAACCTGTGGGCACAAAAGAACCCTGAGGTAAAAGAATTTCTTCCTCATTTAAAAGAAATGAACCCGAAACACCTCGGGCTTGTTGCGGATACAATTGAACTTGCAAACAGGCATTCGATGTTCCCGACTGATATAAATATGAAAGGGCAGACAAGCGCCGGAAAAACCTTACTCGGTGTATTGCTGGATATTTTCCCGCGCGCCTCGAAAGAAAATCCGAATGCTCTTGATTTTGCGCAGGAAGTTATAAATAACACAGATTCAATTACTTCAAAATATTTTTTATGGCAGACAACCGGTGGTGTGTTGGAGAACAAGAACGTTGCTGAGCACTTTAAAGCTGCAAAGCCTCTTGTGGAAATTTTTGCAAAAGAAACATTAATGCCTCCAAATCCAATGATATATGATAAACAACGTGATTTTATGTTATTGACAAGAAGTGTAATAAATGAAGATGCTGATCCGAAGAGAATTTCACTTGTAAAAGAACTTGTTGATAAAATCAAAGAAAAAGCCTGGTTTGATTTGGGTGATATAGTTTTTAGCAAAACTCCAGTTTCAAAAATGCAGGACAATCTAAATTCTGTCGGAGAAGTTGCCGATATGTTCATCGAAAACGGCAAATATCTTGATGCCGGCAGATTTTTAAATAAAAACACTAACTTATACTAAGCATTTCGCATTGTTCTGCTTTTGCAGTGTCAACAGGAATTGCAAAGTGAAATTTAGATCCTTTGTTAAGCTCGCTGTCACACCAGATAGCGCCGTTGTGGGCTTCCAGAAGTTGTTTTGCAATAGGAAGCCCGAGTCCTGATCCGCCGACTTTGCGTGAGAGTGAATTTTCTATCTGTGCAAACTTGTCAAAAGCATGCAGAAATTCATTTTCTGCAATTCCGATGCCTTCATCTTCGACTGAAACAACAACATAATCCCCGCTTAAATTCTTCATGCTTTCAGCAAAACAGGCATGATATTTGATGTCGGAAATATTTTTGAGTTCTGATTTTATGGTGATTTTTTTGCCCTCAGGAGTAAATTTGATTGCATTAGAAAGAAGATTGGTCAAAACCTGCTCAAGCCTTTGCGAATCAGCCATAACTTCAGGAAGGTTGTCTTTTGTATCAAGAACAAGTTCAAGAGATTTTTCTTTGGCCAGTCCAGAAAGTGCGGATTTTACATAATCTATAACAGTATTAACCGAAACCGGTTTAAAGTGGAAGTCCATTTTTCCGGCTTCAATTTTTGAAATATCAAGAAGGTCATTGATAATTCCGGACAGCCTTGTCACGTTTCTTTTAGCCATAGACAAAAACTTTCCGGAAGTTTCTGTCACCTCTCCGCACTTTCCGCTTAACAGAATATCAAGCGAGTTTTTGATAGAAGTTAGGGGGGTTCTTAGTTCGTGTGAAACTATTGAAATAAATTCAGATTTTAATTTTTCAAGATGTTCAAGCTTTTTGTTAGTTTCAATAATCTCCTGATAAAGCGAGGCATTTTTTAAGGGCAGAGTGACCTGCTGGACTATTGTTTGAAAACATTTTGAATCTTCGGAGGTGAAATGGTTTTCTTTAAAAACTTCTGTGCAGCCGTAAAAATTTTCACCCAGTGAAATAGGCGAAAACATTGTATCAAACCTGAAAAGCGTAAAGTTGAACCTGCTTGCAGGATATTTTACGTATTTTACAACTTTCAGCGAGTTTTCACTGAGTTTAAAAGGCGCATTCCCGCTTTCAAAAAGTGAATTATAGTTGTAAATAGTTCTAACCTTAATTGCGTCAAGAAGTTCTTCCGAAATTTCGTAAAGCGAGTTAAGGATTAAAACAGGCTCTTTCCCTGAACAAAATGAAAGCGTGCAGGCAAGCGAAAAACTTAAAGTCTTATCAAGTCCCTCAATCATAAATTCAAAAAGTTTTTCTTTGTCCAGAGTGCTTGCAAACTGTGAACTGATACCGTAGAGAGTATTCTGTCTATACAGGCTTGCGGCAAGGTCTTTGTTTGTATCTGCAAGTTTTTTGAGTGAATTTTTGGCTCTTAAATTTATATTCAAGGCAGACAAAATGAGCGTATCCGTAAAGTCCTCAGTAATTATCGAATTTACAGATTTATAAATATCTTTTTCAACATCATTTTTGCCGGCAAGAAGTATAACAATTGAATTTTCGCAAAAAGGCTTAATGTTTTTCAAAACTTCTTTAGAGCTAAGGTTTTCCGAATCATTATCAATAAGAATAATATCCTGAACTTCGGCATTCAAAAGCTCTGTAATAATTTTTATATCGGCAGATGAATTGAAAGTATAAGAATTTTCACGGCATAAATTCCCGAATCGTTCAATGATATTCTTCCTGTCAGAAATCATAAAAATTTTTATCATACCTCCATGGTATCAGTAAATCTTTGGAGGGCAAATATTTTAAGATTTGGAAAGTTTGTAAATTTTTGTAAAATTTTTTGGAAAAATTCTGTAATAATTCAAGAAGACTGCCTGAAAATCCGTATTTGAAATTAAGGATTACTAACGGAAAGGTCTGAATAAATGGGCTTATCGGCATCACAGGCGAGATTGTTAAGCATAACAAGCAGAATATCAGATAACGAATTACGTAGTCAGAC
>CALUTA010000009.1 GCA_944323585.1 Candidatus Gastranaerophilales bacterium | reverse complement strand
AATTATTAAAATAAGTAACAATATTATTTTTTCAGCTTAAGAAATACCTTAATCATTCCGTCATTCTTCTTGTAGAAAGGGTTATTCTTATGCTAGAAAAAGATGTTGATAAATTTTTAAATGAACTTGCGGTATCAAAAGCCTGGGCAGATGATTTCGCCAGCGCAATTCAATCAGAAAACGATCTTGAAATTTTGAAAGAAGCCGCCAGCCTGAAAAGTAAAAACGGCGAAAGGCTTTATGACAACTTTCAGCTTTTTCAGTTCCTTGGCGACGACAAGGAAACAAAACTTGCGCTTGCGAAAAAATTCATTGAAGAAAATCCGGAATTTAGCAGCAAAAACTTTAATTTGCCGGTTATAAATTATATTATTAAAAATAACCTAACCGAAGAAGAAGCCGCTTCCATAATCCAAAACGCAGGTAAATAGACTATTAAATCGATTGTATTTGACCTTATTTTTGATATATTTTATAAGTAGTTATATAATAATATCAATGGAGGTTAAAGAAGATGAGAAGGCGGGCCGCCGGATTTTTGAACGGTTCGATTGCCGCAGCAAGCTACGGGACAAACCCGCTTTTTGCATTACCGCTGTATGCAGGAGGAATAGGCGTTAATTCGGTACTTTTTTACAGATATTTTTTCGCCGTATTGATTTACGGACTGTGGCTTAAATTCGTTAAAAAAACTTCCTTTAAAATAACCCTCAAAGAATTTTTTCCGTTGTTTTTTCTCGGAATATTCTTTTCACTGTCATCACTTACGCTTTTTATAGCATTCCAGTATATAGAAGCCGGAATTGCCTGCACAATACTTTTTATTTATCCTGTTATGGTTGCAATTTTGATGGCTGTATTCTTTAAAGAAAAAATAACCAGAACAGTTGTCGGTGCAATTTGTCTTACAACATCAGGAATTATATTATTATACAAAGGCAATCCCGGAATGGATTTGAACATTCAGGGAATATTGATTGTCCTGAGTTCTGCGCTCCTTTATGCTTTATATATAATAGGTGTCAAAAATATTAAGGCAATTAAGCACATAAAAAGCGACAAGCTGTGTTTTTATGTAATGCTTTTCGGGCTGCTTGTTTATGTCGTGAACCTAAAATTTTGCACGGAACTTCAGATTATCGACAAACCTTTTTTGTGGCTTTGCGCACTTGCTCTGTCAATATTTCCGACAATTATTTCAATTGAAACTATAAATATTGCAATAAAGCTAATTGGTTCAACAACTACAGCAATTCTTGGAGCATTAGAACCTCTGACTGCAATATTTTTCGGAGTTCTGTTATTTCACGAACATCTAACACCCAGAATCTGCCTCGGGGTTTTTATGGTTTTGGCAGGGGTAATTCTTATTGTCACAAGAAAAATGAGAGTTACACATAAATAATTATAAAGTTTAATTAAAAAAAGACATATTATTAATAGAAACCCTTTTTAAATCTTCATTTATGGGTCATAATTATAGTTAAGTTGAGCATGCTTAACATTAAACCTGATGTTAAATGAAAAGGAAAGGCTTGCGATGGAAAATTTTTCTTCCAATTTATCTTGCAGATATGAAATAACAAATAGAGAAAAATTAATATTGCAATACATCACTGACGGCTATGACAACATGGAAATTGCAGAAAAAATTCATGTAAGTATTCATACGGTAAAAGCTCATGTTAGTGCAATAATTAAAAAAATGCACGCTAAAAACAGGGCTCATGCAGCCTGTATTGCACTCCGAAAAGGAATCTGCAAATAATGTTTGTTTAAATAGCTATATCGAATTACAAAAAAATAAAAGTTTTTTAATATACTAAATGTAACATTTTTGAATGTTTGGGAAATTCTTATTATAATATCTAATGTGGATATTTATTTATGAAAACATTTTTTAAAATTGTTATATTAGTATTTTTGTTCCTTTGTACATTTTCCCGGAGCGTATTTGCGGAAGATGTATATAAAGTTACGTCATTTAATTACGACACCTCAAATTCATTTATACTTTTGACAGTTCCGGATACCATACCCGAGCCCGTTCTGAAAAGTATAAAATTCGTAAAAATGGAAAACCCGACAAGGGCATATTTTGATATAGATTCATCAATCCTGACTGTTCCGAAACAGGATTGGACATTTACATCCAACGGACTAAAACAGGTTATTGTAAGCCAGAATTCCACAAACCCTAATATTGTCAGGGTAGTTATGTATTTTGATGATGATTATGACTTATCTAAAATTCATTTCTACAGAATGAAAAATAATATCTTCATCCAGCTAAAAGACACTACTATTACAAACGATTATTTTCAAAACACCTACAGAGATGATCACGCATCATCCAGTGATTTTTATGAATATCTGACAATGACAACACCTGAAGAAGTTCACACTGATATTGCAAACGAAATTCACGAAGCTTTTGCCTCAAAGAACACCTCAAAAAAAGAACTCAAATTAAACACAAAATATTATATAGATAAAATTACGGCAAAGCAAAATGCAGTTCTTCTAAACGGTTTTGGCGCCATAACAATCGAAAAACCTATGATTCTGACCAATCCGTCAAGAATTGTTTATGATATTCCGAACACGCTGGTCAGAGGCGACATTAGAAACACCGAATACACAATCGGTACGAATGAAACCGTAAAAATAGGACAATTTTCTGTCAACAAAGCCAGAATTGTAATCACAACAGAAGATGTAAAAAAATATATTCCGGTAATCTCAAGCGACAATCAGTCATTATTAATCGCAAATTATGACAAGATTAACAATTTTAATCTGTTTTCAAATGTGTCGAATATGATATCTTATTCACATGAAAAAATCGACGAACAGACAAATTCAATGACTTTAGCGTTTACATCTCCGATTGTTCACGGGATAAACAGGGAAAATGACCAATTAACCGTTTATTTATATAACGTTGAAAATTACAATGAAGGTGATTTTCTGACAGCCTTTAAAGACACACCGTTTGCGGCGGCCTCAATAAGCCTTATCCCTAAGGTAGGCCTTAAACTTACAATGCCTTTAGAACAAAACAGCCTTGTAAATACGTTTCTGGGCGCAGACGGCAAAGCATTTAAAATAATTATCAAAACACCCAAAAAACAGCAGCCGGCAATAGCCGTTCAGCCAATCACTCCGACAGTTACAACTCCAAAACCCGAAGGAAAAGGGCTCAAAAAAGTTGTAATCGACGCAGGCCATGGCGGAAGCGATTACGGGGCAATCAGAGATAACATAAACGAAAAAGACATAACACTTGATGTAGCCAAACAGGTAAGAGATATGCTTGTCAAAAAAGGCTATGTTGTCCAGATGACCCGTGACAGTGATGAATACGTTTCATTGCAGGACAGAGTTGCAATAAGCGAAAACTTTATGCCTGATATATTTGTAAGTATCCACGTAAATTCAAGCACCGGAACAGAAGCCAGCGGTATTGAAACTCACTATTATCATCAGGAAAGTATTTTCCTTGCACAAACCCTGCACGCTTCGCTTGCCAGTGCAATCGACACCAAAAACAGAGGCTTATTCAAATCTAAATTCTATGTAATAAATCACACCACAGTGCCGGCAATATTAATGGAAATCGGATTCATCTCAAATGCTAAGGAAAGAGCAGAACTAAACGGTTCCGCAAGAAAGAAAGCAACAGCAAAGGCAATAGTGGAAGGAGTTGAAAACTATTTTGACCAGATTAAATAACAGCCCCATTGGATTTTTCGACTCCGGAGTCGGCGGAGTGACAGTATTTGCGCAGGTAAAAAAACTGCTGCCAAATGAAAATTACATTTATTTTGGCGACACCAAAAATATGCCGTACGGAGAAAAAACACCTGAACAGCTTGTGGAGTTTGCCGTAAATATTTTCGATTTTCTTAAAAGCAAAAACGTAAAGGCCGTTGTGATGGCCTGCAATACAACGTCAGCAGTCGTTTACGACAAAATAAAAGATAAATATCCATTTGAAATATATCCGATAATCCAGCCGGTCGCAAAAAAGATTTCAAAATTACCTGAAAAAAGAATCGGAATCTTTGCAACACAGGCAACTGTCAACTCCCATTGCTACAAACATGAATTACAAAACAACAATCCTGATATTGAAGTTTTTGAAGTTCCCTGCCCTTCCTGGGTTAAAATTGTTGAAAACGGAGAAGAAAATACAACCTCAGCCCGCACGGCAGTAAAGGAAAAAATGGATGAGATGCTGAAGTTTAAGCCTGAAAAAATAGTTCTCGGCTGTACACATTATCCTTATCTTCTCGGAGTTTTATCCGAATTTGCCCCGCAGGATATGTTTATCAATCCGTCTGTAGAAATTGCAGGAATTATAAAAGACGATTTATGGACTAAGAATCTGCTGAACAATCAGGACAGGGAAGGCACAGAAGAATTTTACGTCAGCGCAAATCCTGAAAAATTCCAAAAATCGGCCTCCATTTTTTATGAAATAAAATCGACACCTGCGCTCAAAAACTTTATATAAGATTCAAACAATCGGCATAAGTTTCAACTTGAATAATTCTGTCTGATTTAAAGAAATTTTCGTTATTCACATCCAAAACAGTTTGATTTTCTTTTACCGCAAAGATTTTAATCCCTCGTTTCAACGCTTCAAAAACAGGGGTTGAGCCCAGAGAATTAAAAGGCATCACAAGATAATCAATTTGTTCAACTCTTATTCCGCCTTCTTTCACGATTTTAGGAGCATTGTTAAGCCCTAAAAGGACGCACGGGAGAAACGTCGGTGTAATATATTCTGATGCGGCTTTTGGGCTTACAATATCCGTTGAAATGGAAAAATCAGCAAAAGCCGGAGAATGCGCACAGGGCACAAAAAATTCTTTTGAAACCGCATGGGAGATTATGCCTTCAACTCCGCCCACAGGGTCGACACCAGAACCGTTTGCATAATCTTCATTATCATCCTCCGGATCTTCAAAAAAACAGACAACCGCAAGAGCTTCAGCACCTCGTGCTAAAAGTTTCTTTGAAGCTTCAAAAACAGTTTCAATATTTTTCACCATGCCTGTGGAAATTCCGTTTTCATCAACAAAAAATTCAACACCTGCATCTTCTTTTGTAATTTCATACCCGATTACATCAACACCGTAAACCGTTTGCACCGCACCGACTGTATTGAGATGGATATTCAAAACCTCCTCAGGAATTGCCTTATCAAAAACAACCCCGATTTTATTATGTCTTGACGGCACAAGCCCGACATTACCCCTGAACATTTCATCCAGAATATACCCCTCCGTATAAAACATTCTGTCATTAATTCCGGAGAACCCTCCTGCGTTCACGACATTAGGATTTACAATAAGTCTGGATTTTTCAGTAAAAGCTCTTGCCTGACAACTTGCATCTCCCGCAAATCCGCCGACACTTGCGCCGACCCCCGTCGGAACTATAAATACACCTAACTTTTCGCCTGACTTCAGCATAGTTTGATTTTATAACAAATAAGCGGACTTTTAAAGCCCGCTTATTTTTCAAATTATTTGCTTTTAAACTACTTGCTTGTACCGCCGTATGTAAAGTCGCTCTTAACGTTGGTCTGCAGAAGTTTTGTCCATGAACTTTCAAATGCCGTAATTTCATTCAATCTTGTTTCGTAATTATTTTTGTCAAGTTCCAGCTGTTCTTCCCAAGAGTTCAGGTTCTGCAATTCATACTCATGGTCATTTTCCAGTGTTGCCATGACTGTTTCATAATAGTCAGGATCAGTATCTGCATAAGTATAATAGTAATATTGCTGCTGGTCATTATACTTTTGCTGTAACTCTGAGCTTTCTCTTGATGCGTTCATCATGTTGAACATAACATTTGACAATTTTTCGTTTAACATTGATTTTTGCTTTGTGTACATTAGCAATGTTTCTTGAATATTTGATATTGCCATCTCTCTCGTCCTCTTCTTTTAGTTCTCTTAATTATATAAAAACATTTAAAAAAGTCTGATTTCATCACCTTCTCATTTTGTTACATTTGTTAATAATTAATTCTCATACATACGATTGTTGCGCAAAATTTTTTATTATATAATATCAACATATAATTAGGAGAGAAAAATGGATCAGCAAACTTATATGAGAATAATGGGCTATGTCCCGACAGTAATTGAAGCTTCATCAAGAGGAGAAAGATCTTTTGATATTTTTTCAAGACTCTTAAGAGAACGTATTATATTCTTGGGGACGGAAATTGATGACGAAGTAGCAAATTCAGTTGTAGCACAGCTTCTACTTCTGGACAGCGAAAACAATGAAAAAGATATTATGCTCTACATCAACAGCCCCGGCGGTGTAATAACAGCAGGTATGGCAATTTATGATACAATGAATCTTATTAAATCGGATGTATGTACGATTTGCCTTGGAGATGCGGCTTCAATGGGCGCATTCTTATTGAGTTCCGGAGCAAAAGGCAAGAGAATGGCACTTCCGAATTCCAGAATTATGATACACCAGCCTTTAGGCGGGGCAAAAGGTCAGGCGACAGATATTGAAATCGAAGCCAAAGAAATCTTGAGAATGAAGGACATGTTAATCAGTATCTTAGCAGAAAATTCAGGTCAGCCTTATGACAAAGTTAAGGAAGACTGCGAACGTGACCACTTCCTTAGTGCCAGAGAAGCAATGGAATACGGACTGATTGACAAGGTTGTCGAAAGAAACTCATTGTAACAAAACTTAACAAAATTACCTAAAACATGCAATTCGAAAGAGTTGCATGTTTTTATATACATGTAGGTAAAGGTTACAAGGTTAGTTAAAAATTATCAGGTAGGAGTTTAGTATGCTGTTAGCTTTCGAAGCTCGAAAATATCAAATAATACGGCAGATAAGTGAAAAAGAATATCACTTAATGTCACTTACCAGAAAGCTTAGCGAATTGCAGCGATATGCCGCAAATATCGGCGACGGCACAGTTTCAATGAGTGATATGCTGAACGTTCCTGCCTCAATGCTCCCGAGGTCTGTTGCCTTTATGACATATTCTCATAACGGGGCTTTACGTGGAGCACAATACAATATGCAAATGATGGGTCCGCAGATAAATATGCAGATTCAACAAATGCAGCAGATGTCGCAAAATCAAAATCCTAATGCTGCGGCTATGTATCAAAAATGGATATTTAATAACTTATATCAACAGGAACTTCAAAAATATCAAAAACATGAAGAAAAACTTCTGCACCAGCAAGAAGAAGAAATGGAGCAGGAAAAATCACGTATAGAACTTGAATTAAAAATGGCGAAAGCCGAACTTGACAGTTTAAATCAGGCAACAAAAGAAGGAGTTCAATTCTGGAAGCCTGAATATGCATAAAAATTAATCCCCCTTTAAATTTTCCTTTTTTCTCTCTCCCCTTAATAACTGACCAATTAAATTCTAAAGGATTCGTAACATACGGATCCTTTTTATTCTGTAACAACACAATTAACAGGAACATCAAAATCATCAACAGGAAGTTTTTCAACAATCAGTTTTTGGGGAACCGGCACAATTGAATAAGCTTTGCTGGCTTTAAGAAACCTGTCATAAAACCCGCCGCCGTAACCGAGCCGGAAGTTATTTGTGTCAACAGCAAGAGCCGGAACGATTACAACATCAAGAATATCGGAAGACACAGATTCTGTCAACGGTTCCGAAACATTAAATTCTGATTTCGCAAGCCTGTCGCATTTTGCAAAAGGGCAAACCAGAAGATTTTCACCACAAACTCTTGGAAGATAAAATTGTTTGTTGTCTTCCATAAGTGACAGAAGATTTATCTCATACTTTAGAGGATAAAAAATCATCACATTTTCAGCATTTTTATAAACATCCAGACTTCTGATTTTGTCAGAAATTTTCCTGCTTATTGCGTCTGTGTCCAGATTTTTTCTTATACTTTTAGCCCATAACCTTAAGTTGGTTTTATTTTCCATAATTTTAATATATAATAAACTAAAGAAATATGACAGATTTTTGCGAGAACAATTTAATAAACCCGAACTGGGCAAAACACGGCTACATTCAGGTCTACACAGGCAACGGAAAAGGTAAAACAACGGCTTCTCTCGGGCTTGCAATGAGAGCGCTTGGCAGATGCTGGAAAGTTTTGATAATAATGTTCACCAAAGGCGGAGATGATTATGGCGAACTGAATTCATTCCGCAACCTTTCGCCGGAAATCTCCAAAAATCTGACAATTGTTCAGGCCGGCTTAGACAGAATTGTTTACGAAAATAACAAAAACGCTGATGACGAGGCGGAAATTAAAAAGGGCTGGGAGCTTGCAAAAAAAGTTATTAAAAATGATGAATACAACCTTGTTATCTTAGATGAAGCAAATATTGCAATAGATTTAGGCCTGATTGATATAAATGAGGTTATAGAGGTTTTGAAAAACAAACCTGATGAGATGGAAATTGTTTTGACAGGCAGGAATGCAGATCCGAGGATTGTAGAACTTGCGCATCTGGTGTCAGAAATCAAGCCCGTTAAACACTACTGGGATACAGGAATTGCAGCCAGAAAAGGTATTGAATATTAATTTATAAATTATATTTAAAAAACATATTATAAAATATCTCACAAAAGTACCGGCATCCGTTTAGATCATAGTTTTTATCATTATAATTTTAGCCCGCACACGAATTAATTTTTTTAATTGTCAATTAATAGCTTCTTCTCATTAAATCCGACAATTTAACCTCTTTTTTAGGTTCCACCGTCTTTTTGTTCATAGATTTTTCTATCGGGGTTGCAGTTTTGAATTGGGTAAGCCCGACTTTTATGCTATCCTCACTTTTCAGCATAAATATTTCTTTAAAAAATTTAACGATTTCGTTCATAAAATTTCTCCTAACCGCTGGGGTTTATTTAACTATATAATACATTAAAACTTTCAGACTTGCAAATTTCATTGTACTTTATGTTATATTAATCTTACAAATAAGCTTTTTATTGTATTTGAATTATTATACATATCCGGAGATTAAAAAAGTGGAAAAGACAACAAACGGATACTGTCAGACTCCAGATGAAAACTTTAAACTGGCATGCGACCTGATTGACAAAAATCAAGGACATGACGAGTTGATTAATATGCTTAAAACAGGCAATATAGCTGAAAAACAACTTGCGGCACTCAAACTCGACACTCTCTGTTCAAAAGATGAAGCGCAAACACTTGTCGATAACCTCACCGGACAGGACGGCAAAATCAGAGAGGCTGTTTCTCTTAAAATTGCGGAATTTTCATCCAATAAATCTTTGCTTCCGTTTTTTGAACCCGATAAAAATTTCCAAACATTTCTTGATGCCGTAATTGATATTAACGGAAACATCTGCAGAAATACAATAATCTGCCTGAGAAATTTCAAATCAAACAGCGATTTTTGTGAACAATTCTGTCCTGAACTCCTTGACAGAACCCTTTCGATTGCCGGCAAAGTCAAAGATTTCGACCTGAAAGACGGCAAGTATAAAGTTAATAAAGAAGTTTTCAAGCTTTACTGGTACCTTGAAACCATATACACATTTGCGGACCGGCTTGATTTGCCAAAACTTAAACAAATTTTGAATATAACAAAATCAATCAACGATTACACAATACGGGAAAAAACAGCCAAAATTCTGACACTTAACTTTAATGATTCCAAACTCAATGAAATACGCCAACTGTTAAAAAATGATACAAACTATTACGTAAGACGTTTTTAGGTGTATAATATTAAAAAGTGCACATTGTATTAAGATATATTACAATTTTCCACATTTTAACAAGCTAATTTGGCAATTTTTGCGAAAGAATATCCTTTATATATATAAGAGTTGCAAAACAGTTATCAGATGGGAAAATTAAAGGAGAAATTTTATGGCCAGAGTACTTATTTCAATGCCGGAAAGATTTTTAGACGAGATTGACAATCTTGCACTTAATGAAAACCGCACAAGATCAGAGTTGATTAGAGAAGCTCTCAGAACATATATGTATCGCAATCAGGTGCGTAATTCTAAAAGAGCTGAATCTAACGCAGAAATTCTTGACAATCTGCTCAGTTAACATTAATAATATAGGGAAAAAGGATAAACAGATCAGGGGGAAAAATTATGGAAAACTTAAACAAAGACTATATGATGTCATCTTTAGATGAATACTTCAATTTACTCGAAAAAGAAAATGCTAAACGTTCTGAAATGGTCGCAAAATCTTTGACAAAATATTTAAGAAATTCTCAAACCTATGGCAAATTCGACGAAATTCAAGTTGCTCAAGCCAACTAATTGACGACATACAACAAAATTGAAACACCCTGTTTTTATAAAACAGGGTGTTGTGTTATATAAAATAATTTTATCTACTTAAATTTTGCAATTAATTTTTCACCCTGCTTTACAAGATTGTCTGTAAACATCTTGAATGTACTCATATCAAACGGTAAAACACCATCTGCCAATTTGATACGCCCTTTTACAGCGCTTTTGGACTTTGAATTTAAAAATTCCGCATATGTTGATTTGGTTGTTATTTGAGTCCCATTCATCAGTCTTACCGGCTCAGATGAGATTGTAACAATGTCAAATTGAGTGTATTTTTTGCCTGCTCTGAAATTCTTAACTATTTTGTACTCCTTTGGCGACAAGTTTTCTTTAAATTTAGCAAGGGTTTTTGATGAAAACCTTCCGCTAAATGAAGGTTGAGTGTTTTGATTAATTTGCATATTGTTCTCCTAAATTTGTTATGTTTAATTAAAACACATAAATATTTTTTTGCTATCAAAAAAAAGAGTTTGCCTTAATAAATAAAGCAAACTCTTTTGAATTTTTGTATTGTATCAAAAATTATTCAATAATTTTATCAACAACACCGGCACCAACTGTACGTCCGCCTTCACGGATAGCGAATCTCATACCTTCTTCGATAGCAACCGGAGCGATAAGTTCAACTTCCATTACAACGTTGTCGCCAGGCATAACCATTTGACCGTCGAATTTAATTGAACCGGTAACGTCAGTTGTTCTGATGTAGAACTGAGGTCTGTATCCGGGGAAGAAAGGAGTGTGACGTCCGCCTTCTTCTTTTGTCAATACGTAAACGTTAGCTGTGAATTTAGTGTGCGGATGAATTGTTCCCGGTTTAGCAAGAACCTGACCGCGCTGAATATCAGTTTTATCAACACCACGGAGCAAAGCACCGATGTTGTCACCTGCTTGACCTTGGTCAAGAGATTTTCTGAACATTTCAACGCCGGTAACGGTTGTTTTCTTAGTTTCACCTAAACCAACGATTTCAACTTCATCACCAACTTTTACGATACCACGTTCAACACGGCCTGTAGCAACAGTACCGCGGCCTGTGATTGAGAATACGTCTTCTACAGGCATCAAGAACGGTTTGTCCAAATCACGAACAGGTGTCGGGAAGTAAGAATCGATAGCATCCATCAATTCCCAGATTTTGTCAACCCACTTGTCTTCACCACGCTGAATGCTCGGATTTTTCTGTACAGCTTCAAGAGCTTTCAAAGCTGAACCGTGGATGAACGGAATGTTGTCACCGTCGAATTCGTAAGAAGAAAGAAGTTCTCTAACTTCCATTTCAACCAATTCCAACAATTCAGGGTCATCAACCATATCACATTTGTTCAAGAATACAACGAGGTTCGGAACACCAACTTGGCGGGCAAGAAGGATGTGTTCACGAGTCTGAGGCATAGCACCGTCAGTAGCTGCAACAACAAGGATTGCACCATCCATCTGAGCTGCACCGGTGATCATGTTTTTAACATAGTCAGCGTGGCCCGGGCAGTCAACGTGTGCATAGTGTCTTGCATCTGTTTCGTATTCTACGTGAGCTGTAGAAATGGTAATACCTCTTGCTTTTTCTTCAGGAGCAGCATCGATTTCATCGAATTTTTTAGCCTGAGCTTTGCCGGCTGCTGCCATAACACCAGTAATCGCAGCGGTTAACGTTGTTTTACCGTGGTCTACGTGACCGATGGTACCAATGTTAACGTGCGGTTTGGTACGTTCATACTTTTCTCTTGCCATGAGATTAATCTCCTTTTTACTACTTATACTACTTACTAATTTGGTATTTTAAGCCATAGTATAATAATATTTGCTCAATTTTTTTTGTCAAGGTCTGCGCTTTCGGTGCAAATTTTGCAGTTTAATTATATTGTATTAAAAAAAAGAGTCCTGCGTTCGGGACTCTTTTTTAGTTTTAATTTTAAAATCTAAACTTCTTCATCTTCTGAAGTTTCCTCAACCGGCTCTTCATGCTGAATATCTTCTTCATCATAAGCCTGCTGGTTCATTTCTTCTTCGATTTCCTGTTTAAGTTCGTCATCTTCCTCATCAATTTCTTCATCCTGAGGTTCTTCCTGATAATTTTGAATATTTTGGGCTTCAGCTTTTTCCATCTGTGAAACGCTCTTTATGTCTATTTTCCAGCCAGTAAGCTTATGCGCAAGCCTTACATTCTGACCTTCTCTTCCGATTGCAAGGCTTAACTGATCGTCAGGCACTACAACCATTGCATCATGAGCGTATTCATCATCAGCCAGAATATCTACTGACACAACTCTTGCCGGCGAAAGCGCATTTACAATATATTCAACAGGGTCTTCAGAATATCTTACGATATCAATTTTTTCGTTTTTAAGTTCTGAAACTATTGTTTGAATACGGCTTCCTCTCGGTCCGATACAAGCGCCTACCGAGTCAACTTCAGGGTCATTTGACCATACGGCAATCTTTGTTCTGTAGCCGGCTTCACGTGAAATTGATTTAATTTCAACAATGCCGTCTTCAATTTCCGGAACTTCAAGCTCAAAGAGTTCTCTGACGATTTCAGCATGAGCATGAGAAACTATTACCTGCGGAAGTCTTGTCGTTTCTTTTACATTCAAAACAAAGACTCTGATACGGTTTCCGGGCTTGTAATATTCTCCGGGGATTTGTTCTTTCTGAGGCATAATCGCATCTATCTTACCGATATTTACGATAACGTTACGGTTTTCAACCCTCTGAATAATCCCCGTAACAAGAGTACCTTTTTTCTCCATAAATTCCTGCAAAACCATATTTCTTTCAGCTTCACGAATCCTCTGGGTAATAACCTGTTTTGCGGCCTGTGCTGCAATTCTGCCGAACTGCTCGGGTGTTACTTCTATTTTGACTTCGTCATCAACTTCTACATCTTCATCAATTTCTTTTGCTTGAGCAAGCGAAATTTGTTCATCAGGATCCTCAACTTCGTTCACAACCACTTTTGTTCTGAAAACACCGATTTCACCGGTTTGTTCATCAAGAATTGCTTCGATATTTGCGGATTCTTTAATTCTCATATGCTTTTTGTAAGCTGCAACCATTGCGTCGCACAATGACGAAACAAGAACATCTTTTGATATTCCGCGTTCACGCTCCAGTTCTTCACAAGCTTCAAAAAGTGCTGTTCCAATTTTAATCATGTTTTATTTTTCCTTTCTATTTTATTTTTAATAATATTCTTTAATATCTTAGTCTATGTACAATTTGGCAGACTGGATGTTGTTTTTGGGGATTTGAAGCTCCTTTCCGTCGTCAAACCTGAAAAATTTGAGCCCTTCATTCTCATCAAAATCAAGAATTTCTCCTTTAAAAACTTTTTCTTCTTCTCCTTCCAGAGGTGTTTTAAGCTTAACACTGACATTTCTGCCTTTGAAAATCAGAAATTCTTTATCTGATTTAAACTTGCGCTCCAAGCCGGGAGAAGATACCTCCAGATAATACTTCACCGGAATAAGTTCATCCAGAAAATCCGAAAGACTTCTTGTGACCTTTTCGCAATCATCAAGAGTTACATCTTTTTCGGAAGAATACAGATAAATCCGTAAAAACCATCTGTGATTTTCCTTTGAAAAATCAACTTCCAGCGGAATATATCCAAAACGCATTGCTGTATTTTCAATTAACGGATTAATTTTTTCAAGAATTTCGTGTCTGTTAATATCTTGTTTCATGGCACTTCCTTCCTTAGCGCAGAAGCTCTGCGGATACACCCGCAACCCCTGATGATAGAAAAAGAACGGGGAAGGCCCGTTCTTTTTTCCGTATTTATTATAAATTATTCAAAATCAAAAGTAAAGTCTTATGTTACAATATGTAATTTATTAACCCAGTTGAGTACCTACTGCCGTGTGACCGCTTACTGTTGTGGAACCAACCATCTGATTGTATTCGGCAGCTTGTTTTGCATATTTTTGTTGAAGTTTTTCTTTTTTGCCAGGGTCTGTTTCTGTCTGGTATTCTTTTGCATATTCTGCAAGCTGGCTTCTCATTGAATTAAGTTTATCAGATTCTTTGTTTTCCATTTTGGTTAATTTCTGATTATATTTACCAAGAGCATCTGTTACATCTTCTTGTTGGTCATTCAATGCTTCCAGACTCTGGCTGTTTGTTTTGATATCATTGCTTGCTGTCTGAATAGTCTGTGTATACTCCAGTCTGGCGGATTCAAACTCTTTAAGTTTAGTCATCGCTTCTTGTTTGTCTTTTTCTGCATCGTTAATTTTCTGCTGTGTATTTTTAATACTTGTTTTAAGTTCTTTTATTTGATTTTGAACTCCTGCATAACTTAAAGATGTAGGATCCATTTTCATTGATTCCAGCTGCTTGAGAGTTGCCTCTTCTGACTGAAGGCTGCTTTGCCATTTTGTTATGTTGCTTGAGTATTCAGCAATACTTTTCTTTGTTGAAGAAATATTGTCTTCAGTTGTTTGAAGCTTTGATTCAGCATCTGCTCTCAATTCCTGAGATTCTTTAATAGATTTGTTAGCATTATCTATTTTTGTAGTAAGAGTCTGCTGCTGAGCATTCAATTCGCTAATGCCTGCTTTAAGTTCTGCGGAATTGTCAGCCTGTCTTAATTCATTAACGGTAGCATCGGTCGGAGTTTCAACTTTTGCAGACTGTTTTGACTGAATAATACCGCTTGCAATGTTGCCAATTCCCAAAATACCTTGAGAAATATTATTAAACATCTGAGCAGTATCCATGCATTTCTGCTGATCCATCATTTTCTGATATTGCTGATTCTGCCAGTTCAAGAAATCATTAATTTTAGAATTTGCTCTGTTTTGTCCTCTGGTAGTTAAACCGACATAGCCAGAAATTTCTCCCGGAATTACAGTTCTTACGTTTTCTCTTTTGTAATCATTGACTGATACATATCTCATACCTTCAGTATAAGGAGTTGTACCGATATATTTTCCGCCTTTGTAAGATTCTCTAAATATACTTTCTGAAGCACTTGAGCTTATATTGGTTGACACTTGTTGCGCCATTGAGTTCTTTGCCTGAATTGGTTTTGTAGTAACAGAACCCAAAACATTAGAAGTACCGGATGTCTGTTTTGTTTCTTTTAGATCTGACAATACAGCCTTCAAATTGTTTGATGCTGTCGATCCAGAAGACAACTTAACGCCCGGTTTCTGCTTTTTGTATATATTCTGTTGTGCAACTGCGCCTATACTCATTTTTTTCACTCTCTTTATATACTTCTTATATATATATAAAGTATATAAGTTTTTAATAATTGCCTTTTGAGGGTACCTTTTGTTACAAAAGTTTACATTTACTCAAAATACTCATGATTTTATATTCCCTAATTTTTATAAAAATAATCGTGCTTTTAAAAGCAATTTATTCATACCGCTCAAGGAATTCAACCATTTTTGATATTTCTTTCCGATTTTTAACAATATTTAATTTTTCAATTCAGCCCCAAAAGGTCTGCCCAAGACTTCTTCGAGACTTTGCAATAGATTATTACTTTAACTTTACAAAAGTTATGTAAATTTTTCCGGATTTTTGTTTTTCTGTCGAAATTCAATCAAACTCCTCATCTGTGGATTTCAGGAAAAATTAATTGTAAAAAGATTGGCATGGAGTGTCACAAATACATTTCTTTTTTCATAATTTGTTCTATGATTAGTTTACATCTTGGGAGGCGGGGATTAGAAAAATAAATCCTCTCCTTTAGGCTTATCAATCCATAGAACGATTAAAGGATTTGTAAAATCATTTAAAATATGGATAGGAATAATAATCTGATATTGTAGTTTTTTATTCGGAGGTAGTAAGAAGTGTTAGAGCACGGTTATATTCAAATTTACACGGGAGACGGAAAAGGGAAAACAACAGCAGCGTTAGGTTTGGCACTCCGTGCGCTCGGACACGGCTGGAAGGTGCTTATCATCCAGTTCACAAAAGGCGACAGCGCAACTTCATACGGCGAAATTGTTTCTTCATCTAAATTTTTGCCGAATCTTGATGTTGTTCAATTCGGTATGGATAGAGTCTGCTATTCACATAATGTATGCATGGATGATTTTAAAGAAGCTAAACGAGGCTGGGAATTTGCCAAAAAAGCAATTCAATCAGGTGAGTATCAGCTTATTATTCTGGATGAAATCAATATCTGCACCGCAATGAATATGATTAAGGTTTCCGAAGTGAAAGAAGCTTTGATGAATAAACCGGAAAACCTTGAAATAGTTTTGACAGGACGCTATGCACATCCTGAATTGAAAGCAATGGCTCATCTCGTGACGGAAATGAAACCCATTAAACACTATTTTGATATCGGTGTTATGGCACGTCAGGGGATTGAGTATTAGGGAGAAGAGAGAGAGGAAAGTTGTACCTGCCAAACGGCAGGAAAAAAGACTTAAGTTAATGTAAATCCTTTTTGTTTCAGAAATGAAATACCGGACTGACTTTAGGGGAGGTCCGATTTTTTTATGCAAAATTTCTTTACATTTTTTGAATAAAATAGTCTATTAATTTGCTTAATTATGTTTTTGTAATATTATAATATTGGTTACACTAGTCTGATAGGTTTAGCCCTAGTTCAGCGGGATAAAGATAAAAATCAACCACCGCAGTGAATGAGACAGTTTAACCCGTAGTACTCAAGTTAAAATAAAAGGAGAAAACCGATGCCAGTAGCATCTATGATTGAACTTTTGGAAGCAGGTGTACACTTCGGACACCAGACTCAAAGATGGAACCCTAAAATGAAACCGTATATTTACGGTGCAAGAAACGGTATTTACGTATTCGATTTGCGTAAAACCTCTGATTTGCTGGACAAAGCTTACGAAGTAGTAAGAGAATTTGCAGCCCGCAATAAAAATATTCTGTTCGTAGGTACAAAAAAACAGGCCGCAGAAGTTGTTGCAGAAGAAGCACAACGCTCAGGTGCATACTACATTAACAGAAGATGGCTCGGCGGTATGCTGACGAACTTCGACACTATCAGAGGCCGTGTTAATAAATTAAGAGAACTGGAAGACTTCCTCAGCAGCGGACACGCTGAAAAACTTCCTAAAAAAGAAATCGCTCAATTGAACCGCCAGCTTGCTAAATTAAGCAAAACTTTAGGCGGTATCAAGGAAATGAGAGGTTTGCCTGATTTAATCTTCGTTATCGACCAGAAAAAAGATGAAATTGCAATCCTTGAAGCTAAAAAACTCGGAATTCCGGTAATCTGCCTTGCTGATACAAATGCAGATCCTTCTAACGTTGATTATGTTATTCCGGGCAACGACGATGCTATCCGTTCTATTAAATTGATTACTTCAAAACTTGCTGACGCTGTTCTTGAAGGAAAACAATTGAAAGAAAATAAAGCAAACACAACTGCAAAAATCGAAGAAATTAAACCTGAAGATGCAGGTGTTGAAGCTAAAGAAGAAGCAGTTGAAGAAGTTAAATAACTTATATAAAACAAGCCGTCCTGTATCGGACAACTCCTGTCAGGACGGCTGTTTAATAAAAATAGGAGAGAAAAATGAATATTACAGCACAAATGGTAAAAGAACTCCGTGACAAAACCGGTGCAGGAATGATGGATGCTAAAAAAGCACTTGTTGAAACCGACGGAGATATGGAAAAAGCTATGGATGTACTTCGCCAAAAAGGTATGGCTTCTGCCGATAAAAAAATGGGCAGAATCGCTGCTGAAGGCCTTATTGCATCAGCCATTGTTGATAATGCAGGCGCTATGGTTGAAGTTAACTGCGAAACAGACTTCGTTGCCAAAAACGAAGAATTCAAAGAACTTTCAAACTGCCTTGCTAAAGCCGTAGCTGAATCTAATCCTAAAGATGTTGACTCTTTTGTTGCTTCAACCTGCCCTAAATGCGGAAAAACTATCGAAGAAGTTATTAAAGAAAAAATCGCTTCTATCGGCGAAAAAATTACTTTCAGAAGATTTGTCCGCTACGAAGGAAATGTTGCAACTTACATCCACAACGGTAAAATCGGTGTTTTGCTTCAGACAGATAAAGAAGATGCCGAATTGATGAATGACCTTTGTCTTCATATTGCATCTAACGCTCCGGAATTCTTGTCAAGAAACGAAATTCCGCAATCTGTTATTGATCATGAAACAGAAATTGAAATGGGCAAAGAAGATTTGCAGAAAAAACCTGAAAATATCAGAGCTAAAATTGTTGAAGGCAGAGTTAACAAACTTCTGGCATCAAAAGTTCTTCTTGAACAACCGTTTGTTAAAAACCCTGATGTTACAATTGAACAACTAATCGAAGGCAAATTGACAATCAAAGCTTTCTCAAGATACGTTCTCGGCGAAGGTCTTGAAAAACGTCAGGACAATTTTGCTGAAGAAGTTATGAGCCAGATTAAAGGTTAATAATTAATTTGCATAATAAACGTGAAAAGACCGGTAAAAAGCTACCGGTCTTTATTTTGTTTTTATGACAAAAAATATTTTTACACGTTTTAGTCTGTATAGGGTTGAAATTTACCCGAAAAACTGCTATTATAAATTGAAAATACTGAAAGGGATTGTGATGAATCTTGAAATTAAAGAAATTACAAACTTTTTTGAAGACGGCAAAAACAAAACCCGCTTAGTTTTCAACGATAAAAACAAAGAGCGGGAAATTGTTTTTGAAGGCAACGGAAAATTAAAAATGCCTGTTGCCGAAGCTTAGTATGTATCCGGAAGATCCAGCGGTGCAAGCGGAATTTCAGAAGGTGCAGGAATTTCCGGAACAAGATTGTCAAATGAATCCGCATCGTGTCTTTTTAAAGGTTTTGAAGCAACATCATTATTGTTTTTCAAAGTTTCATCTGCGGCAGTTGACTGATTAAAGGTGTTCGTTGGAATTGTATATTTTTCCGTGTCAGTCTGCTCGACAGTTTCCTGCGGGTTAAGCTCAGACTGCTGTACGGAATTATTTATCGTTTCGCTCTCCTGCGGAACAGATTGTTGTTGAACGGTTTGAACAGTGTCGTTCACAGGCACTTCCGTTTGCTGTTCTTCTTTTGGTTCTGTCAAAATTGTCTGCACTTCCTCTTTATTTTCCAAGGCTTGGGGTTTAGAACTTTCTTCCTGAAGCGGAGTTTTTATTTCTTCTGATTTTACAGGTCTGATATCTTCAACCGGTTGAAGCCTATCCGTCTTCGGATTTTTGCGGAGTTTAAGCGTCTTTGACTGAGGCTTAAATTCCTGATAATTTGAGAACTCCCGGCCGGAGGGTGCTTCTGTTTTTTCGTCTTCTAAATCCGGTGTGTTGTCTGACTGAGCAGAATCAGCCGGTGCTGATTTTTCATTTTCCAAAACTGGTTCTGCATCCGTAGAAGCAGGCTGTTGCTCAATTTTTTCTTCTAATTGTTCTGTCTGTTCAGGTGTTTTTGTTGTTTGAGCAGGTTGTGACAATTCGTTCAGATTTTCGGAAGACTTTAAGTTTGACTTTTCTTTTTGTTCTTCGCTTTTACTATCGGAGCGCCCGAATCTAAATGCTACATTATCCTCTTTTGGTTTATTCAAAACTTCTGCCTGCAAATCTTCAATAGTTACTCCGTATTCTTCATCAGGCAGCGGAGCTTTTAAATTCATACGGCGTTCTTGTTCTTCTTTAGAGATAGATTCCGGTTCATTAAGTATTTCTTCATTTGTTTTTTCCTGAAATAAGGTATTTTCTTGCTGCGATTGCAATTCAGCATTATCCGGCAATTTTTCTGGAGCAGTTGTCGCAGCAGCTTCATTGTTTATTTCTTTTTTATCATCTTTCTGTTTAAATTTAAGACAGAATACCTGATCTTTAAGTATTACTATGTCTTCACCTTTTTCTACATATGAGATCGGAGTACTTTCATAGACAGACATAGCGCTTGATTTGACACGGTTGCCTTCTTCATTTTTAACAGCGCCTTCCACAGCTGCATAACCAATCGAAAGACCCTGTAAAAAGAAATTCCCGACGCTCAATGCAGCAGTTTTTGCAGCATGTTTGTAATTAAACTGGGTTGTAAACTTTCCTTTATACTGTCGCCCGCTTGGGTCAATAATGTGTTTTTTACCGTTATTATCCGTATATTCAGTCAAAACAAATGAAAAAGTTGCATCACGCTTAAGCCTTTTGGGACTCACAACATCCACCAGATTGCCTTTCAGAACAAACCCATCCATTATTAAAAGTTCTTCATTCAAATCCATATCGGAAACTGCTTTAACCTCAATAGATGACGGTGGATTTTCGGTATTAAATTCGGACAGAGCCTGAACTTTTAAGATTTCAGCATTTGCAGGCACCGCCGCCACAATTAAGACTCCTAAAATTAACAAAATTTTCTTCATATAATCTTATTCCTTTATCTGCTTTGAAAAGTAAAATCCTTACCGTCATTAATATCAGCGCAAAAACCATCTATTAAATTTTTGTTAAATGCTCTTATTCTTGAAGGGAGATAAACTTTCTTGCCGTCTTTAAGAGTAATTACCGGATAATAATAGCGCCTGTCCCTTGCTTTGCGGCGGTATTTAATTCTGGATGCAACCGAACAAGATTTGACATCCTCAGTATTAAACACCCTCAATTGTTTCTCCCCGCGGGACACCGTACATTTACCGCTGCTGCATGATACAGTTAAATATGGTCTGGGCAATGCATAATAAACAACAGCAAACACCACAAACAGAATAATGCCGAATGCTCGATTTTGCCCCTTGAAAAAATCTAAAACTAAATCCGCCAGATAATTCATATTAGTCCCAAATGTTCCCCTGAAATTATTAAACCATTATTTTAAGCATCTGTCAAGAAAACAGAGGTTTCAAATACTGTCCTGTGTAAGAATTTTTGACTTTTGAAACTTCTTTCGGCGAACCTGTCGCAACGATTTGACCGCCGCCTGAACCGCCTTCCGGACCGAGGTCTATGATATAGTCAGCAACCTTTATCAAATCAAGGTTGTGTTCGATTATAAGAATTGTATTTCCCTGATCCGCAAGTGCGTGAATAATTTTGATAAGCTTGTCCAAATCTGCCCAGTGAAGCCCGACAGAAGGTTCATCCATCAGGTAAAGGGTTTTACCTGTTGCACGTTTGTTGAGTTCTGACGCAAGCTTTATTCTCTGAGCTTCTCCGCCTGATAGCGTCGTTGCGCTCTGCCCTAATTTTATGTAATCAAGACCGACATCATTTAGGGTTTGAAGTTTGTGTTTGATATTCGGAACATTTTCAAAGAAAGCAAGCGCTTCTTTTACGCTCATATCAAGAACATCAGCAATCGTTTTACCTTTGTATTTTACTTCCAGAGTTTCACGGTTGTAGCGTTTACCTTTGCAGACAGGGCATTTTACGTATACATCGGAGAGGAAATTCATTTCAATTTTGTTTACACCGTCGCCTTTGCAGGCTTCGCACCGCCCGCCTTTGACGTTAAAACTAAACCTGCCGGCTTTATAGCCTCTTAATTTTGCCTCGTTGGTTTTTGCGTACAATTCACGGATATGAGTGAACAAATCAGTATAGGTTGCGGGGTTTGAACGCGGGGTTCTGCCTATCGGCGACTGGTCAATGTCTATAATTTTGTCGATATTTTCAAATCCCGTAATCTCGTCTACTCCCTGCGGTTTTGGTTTGTTTTTGCGGAGTTTGTGAGCAGCGTATTCAAAAATCAAATCCTGCATCAGGGTTGATTTTCCGGAACCCGAAACCCCTGTCAAAACAACGATTTTTCCGAGCGGAATTTTTACATCTATGTTTTTAAGGTTGTTAAGATGAGCGTTTTTAACAGTAAGGAACTTTCCGTTGCCTTCACGAACCTTTTTCGGAATCGGGATATAGCATTCTCCGCTGAGGTATTTTCCTGTAATTGAGCGGGGCGCATTTATAATATCTTCAACAGTTCCGCTGGCAATAATTTCACCGCCCAAAACTCCGGCCCTTGGCCCGATATCAACGATATAATCCGCATTTCTGATTGTTTCTTCATCATGTTCAACAACAATCAAAGTGTTTCCAAGGTTGCGGAGTTTGATAAGAGTTTTGATAAGCCTGTCGTTATCTCTCTGATGGAGTCCGATTGAGGGTTCATCCAGAACATACAAAACACCTGACAAACCGCTTCCGATCTGGGTAGCAAGCCTTATCCTCTGGGCTTCTCCGCCTGAAAGGGTGCCTGCCATACGGGAAAGGTTCAGATAACTCAATCCCACATCTTTCAAAAACTTAAGCCTTGCTCTGATTTCGTCAAGAATCTGTTTTGCAATCTGGATATGATATTCATCAAGTTCTAGATACAAATCCGAAATAAAATCATACTCATCATCCACTGACATCAAGGTAAATTCATAAATATTTTTACCTTTTATTTTTACGGCAAGAGGAAATGGCTTTAATCTTGCGCCATGACAGGCTTTGCATGGCGTCATAACCATATATTTTTCAATTTCTTCACGCCAGTAATCGGCATCCGATTCATGATATTTTTTCATCAAATACGGAATAACACCGGGATAGCTGTGGTATCTGGTTTCGTAACGCTTTGTCGTGAAGCCTTTTATTTTCATTTTAATAATATCCGGCGCACCATAGAG
>CALUTA010000008.1 GCA_944323585.1 Candidatus Gastranaerophilales bacterium | reverse complement strand
TATTACAATCAACTCATAAAATTATGAGGGATGTAAGCAATGAAAAGAACCTTAGTAACTTTATTGGGGATTTTGGCGCTTTCTCAGCCTGTTTGGGCTGATTTCAAAGAGCATTACGACCTTGCGCAGGAATACCTTGCTAATTACCAGTACTCAAGCGCTATTACTGAATTTAAAAATGCACTAAAAATAAACTATCTTGACAATTCAGCCAGAATCGGGCTTGTAAATTCATATCTTGCAAGAGGAACGTATTATGCAAATAATGAGAAGGCTTATGCAAAAGCCGCTGACGATTACAGAAGCGCAATGTTTTATCTTACAATATATCCGAACGAAGAATCCAGTGTAAGGAATTCTGCCCATGCCATTGAACAGGTTAACAACAGCCTTAATATATGTTTTGATTTAATAAAATTTGACAAATCGCCTGCCTCCCGTTTTGAAAAAGCAAAACAGCTTAGAGCTGAAGGGAATTTTGCGGCCGCCGCTTATGAGTTCAGCCAGTCGCTTGCTGACAAAAGTTATGTAAAAGAGAGTCTTGAACAGATAGGCGACATTATGAAACTTTTAGGAAATGACCCAAAAAGTGCGGAATACTACCGAAAAGCAGTTGCCGTATCCCCGAATGATGCGGATTTACGGCTTTCTTATGCAAGAGTGCTGGATAATCTCGGAAGCGAAAATCTTGCCGTTGATGAATACAACTATATTCTTTCTCAAGGCTCTACGGACAACAAAGAAGTTCTTTATGCACTTGAGCGCATTTATAAGAAAAAACTTGACGCAAACCCGAACGATGCGGACACAATAGCAAACCTCGGCGCAATTCTTCAAAAACAGGGAAAATTTGACGAAGCACTTGCTCATTACCAGAAAGCTGAATCTCTTGATCCGTCAAACATTAATACAAGAATAAATGTTGGAACACTTTATCAGCAAAAAGGGGATTACAGAACAGCCGTAGTCGCCTATGACAGTGTTCTTATTCTGTATCCTGACAACGTGCTTGCAAATTTATACAAAGCACAATCTCTTGCTGCTCAAGGTGAAAACAAGGAAGCCCAAACTTATTTCAAAAAAGTCTTAAGTCTTGATCCTGACAACCTGATTGCACAGAACGAGATATTCAGCAGTGCCAGAAAAACAATGACACCTATGCAGTATGTTGAATATGTTAAAAAGAACGCGCCTAACGAACAGGTAAATGATATGCTTTACAACTTTGCGCTTGATTTACACAAACAAAACAACCTTGAAGATGCAATTAAAGTATATTCGGTAATTACCAAACAAAGTGACAATCCTGAGGTTTTCGTAAACCTTGCGGTTGCGCAGAGCCAGTTAAAGAATTATCCTGAAGCACTGGCTACTCTTGAGAATGCTAAAAACAAATTCCCACAAAATTCACAAATCACGGATGCAATAAAAAACATCAGCGCACAGGATACAGCCTCCAAATTTGACAGGGCTGCCGAATTCTTCAACAATAAGGATTACCAGAACGCAATCAATGAATACGCAAAAGTTAATCCGCCGACATCAGATTCAATGTTAGGTATAGCATCAGCATACCAGAACATGGATAACAGAGATAAAGCTATTGAATACTACAAAAAAGCACTTGAATTAAAACCGGCTGATTCTGATATTGCCTACTATATCGGAGTTATGTACGCAGAAGGCGAAGATCTTGAATCAGCTCAGGAATATCTGAAAAAAGCAGTTGCTCTGAATAAAAACAACCAGAAGGCCTCAGAATATCTTGCCTCTATTGAATCACAAATCAGTACTAACAGTCTGAATGAGGCTATTTCACTGTATGATGCAGGAAATTATGACGAAAGCCTTAATCTGCTAAACAAGCTTATCATAAAAGACCCAATGAATGCTTACGCATATTATTACAGAGGTATGATTTATGACACAAAAGGAAACAAGACTGATGCCGTAAACAGCTTTAAAGCAGCACTAAAATACAACAACAGTGATGAGCTTAACATTTTGAACTACTTAATTGCTGTAGATTTGGATTCAATGGAAAAATACAAGGAAGCCTCAGAGTATTATCAGAAATACTCAGCCTCAAACGCTCCTGACGATGAATACAAACAATATGCAGCAACCCGTCTGGAAGAATTAAAACCCTATGTCAAATAGAGTAAAAAAATTAATAGCAAGCCTTGTATCCCTTGCCCCAATGGCAGGGATTACGGACTATGTACTCAGAAGCCTTGTCAGACGTTATTCGCCGGAGGTACTTTTGACAACTGAGATGATAAGTTCGGAGTATCTGGCGCAAACATTAAACGGACGCTCAGGAACAGAGATTTTTAAAAGGGACGAAACCCACAGCCCGATATCTTACCAGATAAGCGGACACAAACCCGATATGATGAGAAAAGCCGCCGAATTTTTAACTCCTCTTGCGGATATGATTGACATAAACATGGGCTGTCCTGTTAATAAAGTTGTAAAAGGGCAGGACGGATGTGCACTTATGCGTAATCCGGAGCTTGCATCAGAACTGGTTAAAGCGGTAAAAGAAGGCACTACAAAGCCTGTTAGTGTAAAATTTCGCCTTGGATACACCTTTGATGAGATGAACTTTGTCGAATTCGGTATAAAAATGCAGGAAGCGGGGGCGGATTTTATAACAATTCACGGAAGAACACGCTCGCAAATGTATTCAGGCACAGCAGATTGGACAAAAATAAAAGACTTAAAAACTGCGGTTGATATTCCTGTATTTGCAAACGGCGATATCACAAGCATTGACACAGCACTTAAGTGTCTTGAACTATCAGGCGCAGACGGAGCGGCTGTCGGAAGAGGCGCACTCGGCGACCCGACACTTTTAGGCAGAATTTCACACTACCTGAAAACAGGGGAAAGGCTATCTCCTCCTTCAATGGAAGAAAAAGCCATGATGCTCAAAAAACATCTTGATGATGAAATCAGCTTAAGAGGCGAAAATGTCGGGATTAAATTTATGCGGAAATTTTACCCCTACTATCTGGCAGGCTTCAAAAACGCCAAAAACCTGCGCACAAAACTTGTTCTGGAAGACAATTATGAAAATATCGTAAAGACAATTGAAGAGTTAAGATTTGTTAATATTTAACGAAAACAGCGCAACTTTAAACATTCACACGTATTAAGAAAAGAGAATAGCAAAAGAAGGAGACCCCACAAATGACATTAGCAATCACAAAAAGTTTAAATATTGCCCAAAAAACAGCAGAAACACTTGCCCAGAAAAGTGTTACATTTGTATCACCAAGAGTTCCGGATCTAAAGCTGGTAAACACAAAATATTATAACAACAGCGGAAGCCTTTTCAATCCGAACATTGAAACTTTTACAATCACGAACGGTTCCGGTGCAATTACAGAATTTTCAAGCAAAAGATTCAATGACGGAAGCCGATTTGAAATTTACAAACTGCCTGACGAGATAGTTAAAGTTTTAAAAAACAGATTCGGAGAAATTAAAGCTTTCAAAAGCACGGTAGAACAGCACAACCGTCAGCCGGAAGAAATTTATGAGAATGTAAAAAACACTATGCGCTCCAAAACTCACAATTTCTTTGCATAAATAACACATAAAACGCATATTAAAAGAGTCTTCATTGAAATAATGAAGACTCTTTTTTGATATTAAATTTTAAACTCTGCCTTACATTCTCTCTGGCGCCGAAACAGCCAGAAGATTAAGAGCATTAGCAAGAACCTGCTTAACAGAAAGCACAAGCGCCAAGCGGGATTTCATAAGCTCTTTGTCATCTGAAATAACTCTGTTTGCATTGTAGAAAGAATGAAATTCAGCAGCCAGTTCCTGAACATACCTGCAAATTGTATAAACCTGACGGGTTTCAGCGGATTGTTTTATCAAAGATTTGAATTCTTCTAGTTTAAGAATCAACTTACGGGCAGTGTCAATTGTCGGAAGAAGAGTTTCTTTTGCATAAGAATTAACAAGAGAGGACAATTCTTCTTTTGACATTGGTGCAGGAATTGTTTTTCCTGATTCGGTATCAATTTTGTCTTCTACAGCATTACGCAAAATTGAGCAGGCTCTTGCATGAGCATACTGAACATAAAATACCGGATTTTCGTCGCTGTTTGTTTTTGCAAGCTCAATATCAAAATCAAGCGTATTGTCAATAGATCTCATACACATCCAGAATCTTGTGGCATCAACACCGACCTCTTCAATCAAATCGTCAAGTGTCACCATATTTTTACGTTTGCCCATTCTGACTTCATTTCCGTTAATGACAAGGTTTACAAGCTGTCCGAGCAGAATCTCGAGTTTTTCAGGATCATACCCGAGAGCCTCAATAGAAGCCTTAACACGGGCTACATAACCGTGATGGTCTGCACCCCAGATGTTAATCATTCTGTCAAATCCTCTTTCAAGTTTGTCTATATGATAAGCTATATCAGCAGTAAGATAAGTATTAGCCCCGTCGGCTTTTTTAATAACTCTGTCCTGATCATCTCCGTAATCAGAGGATTTGAACCAGTCAGCGCCGTCTTTAGTATAAATTTTACCGCTTGCTTTTAATTTGTTTACACACTCGTCAACTTTTCCTGACTGATGAAGTGTTAGCTCTGAATAGAAATTATCAAAATGGACTCTGAAGTGTTCAAGCAAAGCCTTTTGAAGATTTTCCATTTCATTTTTTGCAAAATCGGACAAATCTTTTACATCAATTTTGGAAATGTCTTTGTGAACTTTTTCAATAATTTCACTGTTTTCATTAATATATTTTTTAGCAACAGGAATCAGGTAATCTCCGGGGTAGTAATTTTTGCGCTCAATTTCATCAGACGGAAAATCAACATCTTCGCCTAATTGCTGGCGGATACGAATAGCCAGAGAGTTTCCGAGTTTCTGAATTTGCGAACCTGCGTCGTTAATATAAAATTCCTGATAAACTTCATGCCCGTAGAATTTAAGAAGGTTTGCAAGAGCAGAACCCATTGCGGCCCATCTGCCGTGTCCTATGTGGAAAGGCCCTGTAGGGTTTGCTGAAACATATTCAAGAATAATTTTTTCTTTATTTATATTCTCCGGACGTCCGAAGTTTTCTTTTTTCTTAAAAATTTCATCAATTGCATCCAACAATAGATTTTTGCCTGCTCTGAAGTTTATAAACCCGCCGATAACTGAATATTCATTATCAGAATCCTCAATTTCAGCAACAATAGCGTTTGCAATCATAGGAGGCGCAATTTTTGCAGAACGTGCAAGAGATGACACATTCACAGCAAAATCTCCAAAATCAGGATTTTTAGGTTTTTCAACCACAAGCGTACCTTTTGCAAATTCGCTCATCTGTCCGAGTTTATTGTTTTTCACAGCTTTCTCTGCAGCCGCTTCTATTTGATTTATAAAATAATCTTTAATCATCTTTTTCACTCCGTAAAATCTGTTATGTAAAAATTATACAATAAACAAACCGTTAACCAATATTAAAAATTTTACATTTTTATATTCGTATTATAATAAAATTATGATGAATGTTTCAAACGTAATTGAACGCCTAAGAGAAATCATGGAAGATGAAAACCAGGATCAATTAAGAGAAGAATTGGACAGTTTTCACAGTGCGGATTTGGCTGATATTTTTCAGGAACTTAAACCTGAAGAACGTTTGAAATGCTTTAAACTTCTTGATATAGACAAAGCAGCCGAATTGATGGAATATATTTCCCCGCAGCTTCAGGTAGAACTGCTTGGCGATATCGACCAGGAAACGGCATCTAAAATTTTGACAAGACTGCCGCATGACGCTGCCGCTGACGTTCTTGGAGATATGGAAGAAGATGAAACAGAAACTTATCTTGACAAACTTCCGCACAAATTCTCCGAAGAAGTCCGTGAACTTTTGACATACAACGAGGACACCGCAGGCGGTATTATGAACCCTGTTGTTTTAACAGTCAATTCTGATATGAGCGTTCAGGATGTCTTAAACTACATAAGGATTAAAGCGGAACGGGACAACCTTGAACTTTACTACATCTATGTAGTTGACAAACAGAACCACCTGCTCGGGGTTATTTCGCTCAGAAAACTGCTGACATCTCCCGTAAACAAAAGGGTGGAAGATATCATGATTTCAGATATTGTCAAACTTCATGTTGACGATTACAGCGACTATATTATTGACGAATTTATGAAATACCAGTACAATGCGCTTCCTGTAGTTGATTTATATAACAGACTCAAAGGAATGATTACCTGGGATGACGTTCATGATTTATTTGAAGAAGAAACAACCGAAGAAATTTACCAGTCATCAGGTATTTCAACGGAAGTCGTAGACGAAGATGAAATCCTTTCGGGAAACATCTTTAATGCAATCAGAGCAAGAACCCCGTGGCTGTTTATTACTCTTCTTGGCGAATTTATTGCAGTTAATGTTGCGCACCATTTTGACCATACAATTGCCGCCATTCCGATAGTTGCAATTTTTATGCCTCTTCTGGCAGGTCTTGGCGGAAATATCGGGACACAAAGTATTACTCTTATGGTCAGAGGACTTTCAACCGGACAGGTAACAATGAGTTCTGCAATGTACCATATCGCAAGAGAAATGTTTATAGGCTTGTTTATCGGTGCAATTTTCGGGCTTCTTGTAACTTTTGCAACCTTCGGGTGGCAGCACAGCATTGAACTCGGCATTGTTGTAGGAATTGCAATGACTATAAACATGACAATGGCTACAATGATAGGAACGTTTACACCGTTTGCGCTCAAAGCTCTTAACATTGACCCCGCTGTCGCCTCAGGCCCCGTAATTGCAACAACTATTGATGTTGTCGGATTGGTTGTATATTTTTCACTTGTTTCGACCTTCCTTCTAAAAGTTTTTTAAAATCATTAAATTACCGTATGCAGGATTAATGATTGTATAATATTATTAAATAAAAGTTACCCAATACAAGGATATTTTATGAGAACAGATACAAACAAAGGACCCAGAAGAAGCCAGACAAACAACGGAGAAAATACGATAAGACAAGCTAAATTAATACGCAGAGACAGTTCCAAGTTTCTTCGTATAATAATGATTCTGACTATTATTATAATTGGTGCGGGCTTAAGCTTTTTTGTACTTGCAGATAATCAGGAGTTTTTGGAAAAACACCTCGGAAAAGATAATCCTATTACAAAACTTTTTGTTAATCTTTCAAAAGATAACGATACAAAACATAAAGCGGATTTTTCATTTCCGTTCGGAACAAAGAGAAGAAATATTCTTCTCCTTGGAGTTGACTCAAACGGTGAAGGAACAGACCCTTTTGAAGGGACTCGAACAGACACTATTATTTTGATGAATATTGACCCGAGATCAAAATCATTGAATGCAATATCAATCCCACGTGACAGCAAAGTATATCTTCCGGGAGATCACGGAATACAAAAGATTAATGCGGCTCATGCCATAGGCGGTATCGGAATGACAATAAAAACAATCGAGGACACTCTGGGTGTCAAAATTGACCGCTACATAATGGTACACGATCAGGCCGTTAAAGAAATTGTTGATGCCTTAGGCGGAGTTGATATTTATGTAGAAAAGAATATGCACTACAATGATTATTCAGGCAAGCTATTTATCAATCTTAAAAAAGGTGAAAATCATTTAGACGGAAAGGAAGTTATAGGGTATTTGAGATTCCGTCATGACGCAATGGGTGATATAGGCAGAACACAGCGTCAGCAATGGTTTTTAAGAGGCTTAATGGAAGAACTTAAAAAGCCCGAAACCATCACAAAACTTCCTGAAATTATTAATGTTGCAAATAAATACATAAAAACTAATATGTCATTCTACGAACTTTCGCAGTATGCAAGTCTTGCAAAACATATAGATATGGACAAAATAGAAATTGCAATGCTTCCGGGCGCCCCGAACAAAAAAGGCTATATCAGCTACTGGATTCTTGATCCTGAAAAAACTCAGGAAGTTGTAGACAGACTTATTTACAGAGAAAAAATTAATCCAGCCGAACTCGGGCAGCAAATGAAAGCCGGTATTATGTACTCTGAAGGAAACGAAGAAGAAGCACAATTAATAAAAGAGCAGCTGACAACACTTGGAATTGAAGTTGCCTGCACAGGTCATGTAAATAAAACACATACACAATTTGTAGCCCACTCAAAACAGGTTACAAATGATTACTTCAACTGGCTTAAGAAAAAGACACCGTCAATAATCGGTTTTCAATTTGTATATGAACCTAATGATGTTTATTGTAACGGAACGGACTTTACAGTTGTCATTGCCGGAAAATAATTATATACTGGTTATATAAAAACAAACGGAGGCGGCATGGTCTTAAATGCAATAACAACCAGAAAAAGTGTACGTACTTATTCGGAAAAACCAGTTAGCGATGATGATATAAAATCAATTCTGCAAGCCGGCATAATGGCTCCAAGCTGGGTGAACGTACAGCCCTGGCAGTTTATAGTTGTAAAAAATCAAGAACATAAGAATATTTTATCTGAAGCCTCAGGCGGACAAAAGCAGGTAAGCAGTGCATCTGCTGTAATTTGTTGTATTGCTGATATGACGGCATGGGACATCCCTAAATTTTCAAAAGTTATGGAAAAACAGGGAAAAAATTCAGCAACAAGAGAATACATTCTCGCAAGCCCTATGCTTAACCCAAGCAATCTTGGCGAATATGAAACACTAGTCAGAACAATAGAACAAATACCTTATGCCATAGGTTATATGACACTGAGAGCAGAAGAATTAGGAATTGGATGCTGCATAATCGGTGCTCTTTCAAATGAATTAACAACAAAAGATACAAATAATCTTATATCCGTAAAGGAAATGCTCGGGTTGAATGACAAGCAAATCTTACTTTCACTTTTAACACTCGGATATGAAAAAGATCACACCAAAACAATAAAAAGCAGAAAAGACTTTGATGAAGTAGTTTCACTTGAAAAAATGGGAGTGAAGTTTACATAACAAAATGAGGAAAAAAATATGAACAATGTAGTAGGCGGAAAACAATTTGCTGACAATTTAATAGGAGGAACAGGAATGTCAACATCAACAATTTGGCTCATAGTACTGGGCATTCTACTGGTGATTATTATTTTAATGTACAACTCGCTTGTACAAAAAAGAAACAAGGTTAAGGAAGCATTTTCAAGTATTGATGTTCAATTGAAAAAACGTTATGACTTAATCCCGAACATTTTGACCATTGCAAACAAGTTTATGGAACATGAAAGAGGATTGCTGGAAAATATTACAGCCCTCAGAGCGCAGGCTATAAAACTTGATTCCAGCATGGGCAATATCGAAAACAAACTTAAACTTGACGGAGAAATTCAGCGTCAAATGGGCCAATTGATGGTAAACATGGAAAATTATCCTCAATTAAAGTCTGACCAGACGATGATTCAATCAATGCAAACTTACAATGAAGTAGAAGAACACATTGCGGCAGCAAGAAGATTTTACAACGCAGCAGTTCTTGATTTGAACAATGCAGTAGAGCTTTTCCCTAGTTCAATTATCGCTTCAATATTTAATTTCAAACAGATGACTTTCTTTAAAGTTGAAGATGAAAAAGAACGCCAAAGAATAAATGCACAAGAATTTTTTAAATAATTACAGAGCGCCGCTTGTAAAAAAGCGGCGCTTTTATTATGATATAAAAAGAATTTCAAAATAAAATAAGTGCCTGTAGCTCAGCCGGATAGAGCGTTTCCCTCCGAAGGAAAAGGTCGTGCGTTCGAATCGCATCAGGCACGATAAAGAATCCGTCTGTATTTCAGGCGGATTCTTATTTGGATACATCTTCATCAAATACTTTAAACAGTGTTTACATGTTTTTTCAGTTCTGCAAAATAATATAGCCGGTTAAACAGTTTGTGGAGCTTCTTTTATACTTTCAAGATACTTTACTGCATAAACAGCCCCGACCGCACCGTCAGCTGCAGCTGTTATAACCTGCCTTAACGGAGTTTTTCTGACATCTCCGACAGCATAAACCCCATCAACAGAAGTTCGCATTGTTTCATCTGTTATAATAAACCCGTTTGCGTCCTGCTCAACCTGTCCTGAAATACTTTCTATATTCGGAGTCATGCCGATATACGGAAAAACTCCGTTTACCTGAAGATTTGATATTTCCTGAGTTTTTACGTTTTCAAGCACTGCAGTATGAACAAGGTCATCTCCTTTAATCTCTTTTACAACACTGTCCCAGATAAATTCTATTTTCTCATTTTTGAATGCTCTTTCCTGAACTATTTTATCAGCACGAAGTTCATTTCTTCTGTGAATAACGTAAACTTTATCCGCAAATTTTGTCAGATACATAGCTTCTTCAACGGCAGCATTGCCTCCGCCGACGACAGCAACAACTTTGTTCTTATAAAATGCGCCGTCACAAACTGCGCAGTAGCTTACCCCTCTTCCGACAAATTCTGCCTCTCCTGGAACTCCAAGCTTCATCGGCTGGGCTCCACAGGCAATAATTACTGTTTTCGCTCTAAATTCGCCTTCATTTGTTTTTATAACTTTCGGGTTGGATTTCAAATCAACACTTTCAATTTCCTGCATCGGAAACTTTTGAACACCAAACTTGTCTGCATGTTCTTCAAACTTTTCCATCAACTCGAATCCGCCGATAATCGGAAATCCAGGATAGTTTTCCAATTCAAGATAATTTGAAGGCTGCCCGCCAAGCATAGATGTATCAATTATTGCAGTAGATACAGCACCTCTGCTTGCATAAATTCCTGCACTTAACCCTGCAGGGCCGCCGCCTAAAATTACAGTATCAAATTCATAAATCTGCATATCTTATCCTCACTTTTCCAATACACTCATACCTGAAATTTTTTCGCCGACAAGCGCATATTCAGCCTGCTGAATTTTTACGACCTGTCCTGCTGAAATCGTTTTCAATGTAAGTCTGTTGACCCCTGTAAATTTGTTGCCGTTTAATTTGATTTCAACAGCATCTGTCAACTTCTTATCTTCTGAAACTCCTTCCTTAACAAATTTTATAACATTACCTTCCACAAATTCAACAGACACATTTGCAGAAGCTCCTGTAAACGGATTGTTTAAATTCATGACGTTTCCGCTGCGGGAGAGGTTCCACAAATCGGCACTTTTTTGTCTGAAAGTTGCAGGGCTGTCGGTTTTAGAAAGCACAGCCGCCACCCGCCATGTTCCGAACAACCCGTCCGGAACATTTTCGACTAATGAAATACCCGTTTTTAATGTTGTATCTGCCAATGTCATATTAACATTTAATCCTGTTATTCCGCCAATAATCAGGATAAATGTAATTATAAATAAGGACAATATTATCTTTTTTAAAATTTTCATCAATAAAAAATCCCCTGAGGTTTATTTTATCATATAATAAAATTTCACAAAATCGCAAGTAGAAATTAAGATACTGTTTCAATTGCCGTTATTGACAATTGCCAATTAAGTAAATAAAGACTTGCTTTTTAACAAGTCTTTATTATCATAGCTATTCTTAATTACACTCTCCCTAGACGGCAGCCGTCATTTTTGATTGAAGAATCTGCGCCGATTCTTCGTAACCTTTTCTGCCCATAAGCGCATAGGTATAATTTTTTGCCTGTTCAACTCCGGGCTGATCAAAGGTGTTTATGTTATAAAGTTCACCTGCGATTGCAGTCTGAACTTCCAGCATATAAAGCAGTTGTGCAACATTATAACCGTCAACTTTTTCTAATGTAATAGTCACTGTCGGACGGCTGTAATCCGCAAGAGCGACACGTGTTGCATCTGCTTCCGCATTAATAAGCTGGTTAACTGTTTTTCCACCGAGATAACCGATTCCGGTATATTCAAAGATGTTCGGGATTTCAAGAGTTGTGTCAAAATTCTCTACTCTTATGAAATTTATAACCTTGTTATTCGGACCTTCATTATAAAGTTGAATTTGAGAATGCTGATCTGTAACCCCAAGAGCCTTGACAGGAGTCGGACCAATATGAACGTCGTTTCCGTCCTTATCCTTGTTTTTGCCTAAAGATTCGGCCCAGAGCTGCGCATACCAATCAGAAACATACTTCAAACGGCTTGAATACGGCATCATAACGGAAATATTTTTGCCTTTTTTCGTATCCATAAGATAGTGAATCAAGGCATTTTGCGCCGCAATATTGTTATGAATATCCGTATTTTTCAAAGCCAGATCCATATCCTTGATACCGTTTGTAATCTCGTCCAAATCAAGGCCTACAAGCGCAAACGGTAGCAAACCGACAGCAGAAAATACAGAAAATCTTCCGCCAACATCATCAGGAACAACAAAAGTTTTATAACCTTCCTGTTCCGCAATCTGTCTTAAAACACCTGTTTTTTTATCAGTTGTTGCAACTATATTGTATCTGTAATTATCGCCGAGAGCCTTTTCAAGTCTGTCTTTTACAATCATGAACTGCGACATTGTTTCAGCCGTAGAACCGGATTTTGTGATAACATTTACTAAAGTTTTTTCAAGATCTATAACATCCAAAAGCCCGTTAATAGTATCAGGATCAATGTTATCAAGGAAGAAAATTCTTGGCATGCCGCTGCGCTGTTCTTCTGAAAGCAAATTCCAGAAAGGTTTCAAAAGAGCTTCCGTCACCGCAAGCCCGCCCAGAGCCGACCCTCCGATTCCAAGCACAAGAATATTTTCAAAACGTCCCTTAACCATTGCGGCATACTCTTTTACGTACCAGAGAGTTTCCTCATTGTACCCCAAATTCATCCACTGCAGCCATTGCCCGTTCTTGTCTTTTCGTTTGTTTAAATCGGCAATAATATGCACAATTTTGTCTTTGTACTCATTAAATTCCGCTTCAAGATTTAAACCGTTTTCTTCTCCTATAACCAGAGCGTCTGCGTTCTTGTAGTTTAGTTTAATCATTCTATTTTTAACCCTCTTAAAATATATAAAATTAGTACTTATTAAACGAATTGGCTGTGTATAAAAAATAAAACAAAAACACGTTCTTTCTACACTAATTATATGTACTCAAGCTAAAAATACAATGATTTTAAGGATAATTTAAGAATTATTAATAGCATTATAAATAATGAAAGCTATGCATAAAATTTACACTTCAACTTTAGGCTGTTTGACAGCACGCTGGGCTTTTTGTTTTTCTTCCAGACGCTTTTGCTCATACCCGTAACCTGCATAGATTATAAACCCTATCAAAAGCCAGAGCGGAAAATACAATGATGATGTGGTTAAAAATTTCATTGAATAAATCATCAGTCCGCCGCATGTGATAATGCCCAAAATCGGAAACACCGGTGAAAACGGGACTTTAAAAGGTCTTGGTCTGTCCGGATCCGTTTTTCGTAAAATCAATACCGCTATACAAATTATGATAAACGATGTAAACGTTCCAAAATTACACAATTCTGCCGAAATATTCAAATCCATAAACAAAGAACAAACCATAACCACAATACCCGAAATCCAGGTCAAAACATGCGGGGTTCTGAATTTTTTATGTATAAGCCTTAAAGACTTCGGCAAAAATCTGTCACGGCTCATTGCGTATAAAATACGTGTTGTTCCGAGTTGATAAATCAAAAGCACCGATGTCAGACCGCACAATGCGCCTACCGAAATCAAACCGGCAAACCAATCCTGCCCGATAAAACGCATAGCATGTGCAATCGGCGCCTGAGTGTCAATCTGCCCGAACGGAACGGTTCCTGTTAAAACAAGTGCCACACCTATATACAAAACAGTACATATAAAAAGTGTACCCAAAATTCCGATAGGTAAATCCCTTTGCGGATTTTCAGTTTCTTCCGCAGTTGTAGAAATAGCATCAAATCCGATATATGCAAAAAATATCAAAAACGCACCCATAAAAATTCCGCTGAAACCGTTCGGCGCAAAGGGTGTCCAGTTTTCAGGCTTTACGTAAAATGCCCCGACAACGATGAAAGAAGTTATTATCAAAAGGTTTACACCAACCATAATACTTGCAAATCTTGTTGATTCTTTTACACCTTTAATCAAAAGCATTGTCAAAATCAAAACAATTACAATTGCAGGAAGGTTTATCGCAACAGGAATATGTCCGAAAAGATATGGAATTTTGTCATGGATATCAAGTCCATACTTGTCGCAGCTTGCGGCAATCGCTCTATAATCCATTCTGAGCCAAATCGGGAAATTTACTATAAAATCAGGAAGAACATGTTTGAAACCTTTCAAAAGCTGTGTAAAATATCCAGTCCACGCACTTGCAACAGTAATATTTCCGATAGCATATTCCAGCATCAAAATCCAGCCGACCATCCATGCCATAAATTCGCCCATTGTCGCATACGTGTAAGTATAAGCGCTTCCTGCAACAGGAATCATTGCGGCAATTTCGCTGTAGCAAAGTGCTGAAAAAATACAAGCAATTACTGCAAGCAGCATTGAAATTATAATCGCAGGCCCGGCTCCGACACCTTCCGGCCCGCCCTGAATTGCGCTTCCGACTATAGTGAAGATACCGGTACCGACTACAGCACCTATACCTATTACTATAAGGTCAAATACATTCAAAGTCTTTTTTAACTCCGACTTTTTACTTGTCGCAATAAGTTCATCCGGACTTTTCTTTTTTAAAGCGTTCTTTATTATATTTTTTATCATATTTCTTTCCATACTATCGGCCGTCAGCCAACTCTACATTTTTAGTTCAAGTTTCTTTTGTTCAACTTTTTCGTTATGAATTTTATTTTCATTAATTCTGTTTTTCACAAAGCCGTATAAGAGATAAATCATAGCACCTACACCGAGCCACACAGGGAACAACAATGCAGAACTTGACGGCTGCATTGATTTGTAAATCATCAAGCCTCCGCAGCAAATAATTCCAAGTGCAGGAACAACCGGTGAAAAAGGCACTTTAAACGGTCTTTCTCTATTCGGATCTGTCTTTCTCAAAATCAAAACCGCAACACAAACAACAATGAAAGAAGTAAACGTTCCATAGTTGCAAAGTTCAGCCGCCACATCAAGGTTAAGCGTCAAAATGCCGACCACAGCAAGAAGCCCGACTGTCCAGGTCAAAACATGAGGGGTTTTAAACTTCGGATGTAATTTTTGAAATCTTGCTGATATAAAATGGTCACGGCTCATTGCGTATAAAATTCTTGTAGCAGCCATTTCCATAACCAGCAATACAGAAGTTAAACCGGCAAGAGATCCTATGGAAATCAATCCCGCTGCCCAGTTCAAATGTATAAGTTTCATGCAGTAAGCCATAGGGGCTTTCAAAAATGAAGCAGGCACAGCAGCACTTGTATCCTGAAGCCCTGTCAACACAAGAGCAACAAGAACATAAACAATTGTTGTTACGATAAGTGAACCTATAATTCCGACAGGCAAATCCTTCTGCGGATTTTTGCATTCTTCGGCCGCCGTTGCAATTGCATCAAAGCCGATATATGCAAAGAAGATTATAAATGCTCCCGCAAAAATTCCTGCAGCACCGTTCGGCGCAAAAGGAACCCAGTTGTCTGGTTTGATATAAAAAGCGCCGGCAACAACAAACAAAGCAATAACCGCAAGTTTTACAAAAACCATGATTGCAGTCATTTTGGCAGAATCTTTTGTCCCTTTTACCAGAATTGCCGTGGACAATAAAACCATAACAATTGCCGGAAGGTTTATACAAATAGGAATTCCCAGAAGTTTCGGAATAAATATATCCGGATTTTCCGCAACAATTTTAGCCGCAGAAAAAGGATCATTAACAAGCCATACAGGCGGATTAGCAAGCCATGCCGGCAGATAATTTTCAAACCCGTTCAAAAACTGAACAAAATGGTTTGACCATGCGCAGGCAACCGCAATAAATCCGATAGCATATTCAAGCATCAAAACCCAGCCGACCATCCATGCCGCAAATTCACCGAGCGTTGCAAACGTATAAATATAAGCACCGCCCGACACCGGAATCATTGTTGCAAATTCCGAGTAACACAATGCCGAAAATACACATGCAATTGCCGCAACAACCATTGAAATAATTAATGCCGGCCCTGCACCGAGTGCTGATCCGTCAGCACTTCCGGCTGCCGCAATACCGACAATCGCAAAAATTCCTGACCCTATAATTGCTCCCACGCCCAAAACAATTAAATCAACAACTCCAAGAGTTTTTTCCAAACCACCAGATTTTGCTTCAGAAAGCATTTCATCAGGTTTTTTAATTCTTGTAATAGTTTTCAAAAAATTACGGGTAAGGGTAGCACGACTGTATTTTTCTGCCATTTATTTTCCTTATATTATTTGCAAAGAGGAAATCCCATACGTTCTCTTTGCGCTACATACAACTTTGCAACAGCTGATGCCATTGTTCTCACTCTGTTTATAAAGTTTATTCTTTCATCCTTGCTTATAACACCCCTTGCGTCAAGCAGGTTGAAAGTATGGGAACATTTTAATACGTAATCATAAGCCGGAAGAACTAATTCGGCTTTAACACAATTATCAACTTCTTTCTGATAGAGATCAAACATTGCAAAAAGACTTTTTGCATCAGAAACTTCAAAGTTATACTTTGACTGTTCAATTTCATTCTGGAGGTAAATATCACCGTATTTAAGCGTGTCATTCCACATAATATCGTAGACAGAGGCTTTATTTTGCAAATACATTGCAATACGTTCCAGCCCGTAAGTCAATTCCAAAGCAACCGGTTTAATCTCCAAACCGCCTACCTGCTGGAAATAAGTAAACTGGGTAATTTCCATGCCGTCAAGCCAGACTTCCCAGCCGACACCTGCCGCACCTAAAGTCGGAGATTCCCAGTTGTCTTCAACAAATCTTACGTCATGTTCTTTAAGGTTTATGCCCATAGCTTCCAAACTCTTCAAATAAAGTTCCTGAGCATTGTCCGGAGATGGTTTTAAGATAACCTGAAACTGGAAATAATGTCCGAGTCTGTTCGGGTTTTCGCCGTATCTTGCATCAGTCGGACGTCTGCAAGGTTCAATCATTGCAGTATTCCACGGTTCAGGCCCTAATGATCTTAAAAAAGTAGCGGGGTTCATAGTTGAAGCACCCTTTTCAATATCATAAGGCTGCTGAATTATACAACCGTAATCCGACCAAAATTTTGATAAATTAAAAACCAATTCTTGAAAGTTTAAAGCCATGATTTAATATTTCCACTATTGTAATAATTACACTTTTTAGTTGCTGCAGTACACCTCACCTGCAACGCTTAGTAAATAGTACGACCAACAAATTCAAATTGCAATAAAATTGTTTACAAATATTAAGCAGGTAGTAATTTAAAAGCACCTTCATGCTATTTTATTTATAGAAAAAGGAGAAATAAAATGGCAAATAAAATTATAATTTTTTCAGGCAAACAGTATTCGGGAAAAGATACGGCAGCAAAAATTATGCTTGCCGAAATGCCTGATTACAAAAGATGCGCAATGGGCGATATTATCAAAATCACCTACGGCAAAGAAAAAAATCTTACTTACGAAGAAATTGAAAAGAACAAACCTCTATACAGACAGGATTTAATCGACCTCGGCAATTGGGGCAGAGCACAGGATCCCGATTACTGGCTCAAAAAAATTCTTGAGCAGCCGGGCAATATTATTGTAACCGATGTTAGAGTACAGCACGAATATGATGTTTTTAAAAACGCAGGAGCAATAGCAATAAGAGTTGAAGCCTCCAGAGAAACTCGAAGCAAACGTGGAACTCTTATCGGCGAAACTGATGTTACGGAAACAGGGCTTGACCACATCAAAGAGTGGGATTATTTAATTGACAATAATAAAGACTATGAACATCTTGAAAAACAAGTTGTGGAAATTATAAATCAGCTCAAATAATTAAAAAAAGGCTGCTTTCCTGATTGAAAGCAGTCTTTTAAATCTGCAAGCCTATAATTTATCTTAAATGATACGGGTAATCTTTCTTGAATTCCCAGTTATCCAGTTCAAGAATTCCAGCACAATTTTGAGCATTAGTTTTACAACCTTCCAAAGCTTTTTCTCTGGATTCGTAATGCCTATGCGGACCAAAGAATTTTTTTGGATGTCCAAAGAATTGTTTTCTACTCGTTTCATTAAAACACATTAAAAAATCCCAGCGGTCAATACCATACTGGTTAGGTTTTCTGTTGCCGTTAGCGTCAAAAATCATATCAATACAATTTCCTGTGGCAAAAACAACTTTTGAACCATTCTCAAAACGGACTTCCAGAAAACCTCCAGAAATATTTTGTAGTGCCTGCAGATACTTCAGTTTGGGTAAAATTCTTTCATTCACGATTCTTGCATCACTTGCATCTCTTTCCCAGTACAAAGCGGAGCCATATTCAACTTCTGCCTGTAAAACAGCCTGAGAATATTCCGAGTAGAATTTTTTTATTTTAGCGGAATACTCATACCTTTTGTAACTTTGCATCAGTAAAGGCAACGTTATTGCTATTACAACACCAAGAATCCCCAATGTAATCAGAACTTCTGCTAAAGTGAAAGCAGACTTCCTCCAAAAGCCGTACTTTCCTTTTATCAGCATAAATACACCTTCCAAACCTGACCTGAGAAGGTTATACGGGTGCCCCCCCCCCCTAAAACAGTTGATAATATTGGCTTTCAGCATCTTTCATCTCCTATTTAAATAGACGTTCCGTATTTAATATTAACATACCTTCTGTATTATTTCAAGAAAAAGGAGGTTCTTCGAAAACCGAAAAACCTCCTTTCATATTATACCGATTATTTACACCATACCCTCTTTAACAGCTTTCACAGCAGCCTGTACTCTGTCATTAACGCACATTTTTTGCAGAATTGAACAAACATGAGCCTTTGCGGTGTGAACACTCACAATTAATTCTTTAGCAATTTCAGTATTGCTTTTGCCTGTTACAAGATGCTTCAACACCTCAAACTCTCTTTCTGTCAACGGTACACGTCCTTCACCATGCGATTTATTCGGAAGAAATCCGATATTTTCAACCTTCGGGAAAGCATTAAGAGCAAGCTGAGCAACAACAGGATCAATCCAGCACACCCCAATAGAAACATCCCTTACAACATCAGCAAGTTTTTGCGGATCAATATCTTTCAAGCAGTAAGCACTTGCACCTGAACTCAACGCTGCAACGACTTCTTCTTCCCTGTCATGCGAAGTTAGAGCAATAATTTTAATTTGCGGAGCAAATTCCTTAACCTTAATCATGGCTTCAATACCGTTCATGCCCGGAAGTCCTAAGTCCATAAGCACAACATCAGGCTTATGTTTTTCGATTAATTTTAAACCCTCAACCGCATCCTCCGACTCGGCAACAACATTTAAGTCGGGATTTTCATTTAATGCGCATCTTAGGCCAACTCTGGTAAGTTTAAAATCCTCAACGATTACAATGTTGATTACCTGATTAACTGCATTGATTTCAAGTTCTGCTTGCTTGTTTAAAGACATTTTTCACCTCTCTTTTTATAAATTTTTATGTTGTCGTAATATCGACATGACTATTAAATGATGAGATTAAGAATTAATCCATTACCCTATCAGCTAATATTGTAAAAAGTACAATTATTATTTTCGTTATGTATTTAATTTTTATTGTGCTATACTCAGGATATATAGGAGAGAAACGGAATGTTAGAATTTTTATTTGGAAACAAGGAAAAAAAGATTTCACCTGAAAGAAAAATTACCGAAATTTTTACAAAGCTTTCAAAACACTACGATGTCGATAAAATTCCCTCCGACAGAAAAAATTATCTTAGAAATATCATGATTAAGCATGGATATCTCAATTATCCTTATATAAAAGCGCTTGACGAACTGACACATGCGGAGGTGCTTTATGCTTTGCAGTTCAAATGGATAGATAACCACATTTTTAATGACGGACGATTCAGATTTGACAGGGATAAAATCAGTCCGCTGGCAAGAAACGGTATAAAAAATGCTGATTGGATAAAAAAAGAAGGGCATGACATAAAACTTATAAATCTTGCTGGATTAAAAGACGGAAATAAAACAAAAGAAACAGGCAAATTTATGGACTGGATGCGCCAGCTTCTAATACTGCCGACAGGAAATCTTACAAATGATATTTTTAACACAACAATATACTTAATTCCGTTTCACCCCAGAGAATTCGGTTGCGCATATCTGCCTAAAAGCAGTGAAGTAAGCGAAAGTTTATTTGATAAAGAGCTCTTCGAATTGACAGGGCTTGATGCAAAAGAACAGGTGCAGACTTTTATTACATTTGCACAGCTTGCAGGACATCCTGTTATTTATGATATTCTTCCGCAGACGGGCAGGTTTTCTAAAGCTGTTCTTGCGAATCCCTCAATTGCACGCTGGTATGACATTAATGAATTGATTAATCTGCTTTACAAAAAAACAGAGACTGTGTCCTCTGAAATGTCAAAAGTTTACGACATCGACGATATAGAAGTCATTAAAAATTTATACAAACAAAATATTAACGGCTCATTTGGAGAACTCAGCGCACATTATCAAACAATTTACGACGACTTTGACAACAGAATGAACTCTTACAAGCAGGAAATCTCCAATGCCATGCTTGAAAAAAATTCTCAAAACAAAATTCATAAACAAGTAAAAGAAATTGTCGCTGAAACACTTAATGTAAAAACAGGCACTAAATTAACCGAAAATGATATTACAAAACAAATTGATATAATACAAAAATTAATAGAAAAAGGGTTGTGGCCGGCACCGGGCGGAGCATGGTGTTCTGCTGGAGTTCCGGTATTCGACAAAATGAGCGAAGGCAAAGATTATCCGGTCTTCAAACATTACAATTTTAAAGGCGAAGATGTTTCATGCTTTGCAAATCTTGACTGTCAGACTCCTTACTATTTTGCTTATCTTGAAAACGGAACATTTAATGAACCTGTTATTGATTATTTCATTGATTATATGAAAGACATTCAAAAAACTTACAACTTTGACGGTTTCAGGGTTGATCATATCGACCATATAGTTGATGAAGTGTCGGAAAAAGACGGCAAGCCGATAAGCTACAGAGCACCGAGATATGTTTTGAACAAACTTAATTCCGCAATGAAAGCAAAAATTCCGTACTTTGGCACACTTGCCGAATACATGCTCTGGGATGATTTTCTAAAAGAATACCACGAAGACATGAACTTTGACCTTCTCTGGGGCAACGACATTGTTTCACAATCAAGCAAAACACCGGAACAAATTCTTGAAGATAACAATCATCTTTCAAATTACAACGTAAATTTAAAAAGCAAAAACAAGCTTGCAATACTCAAAACTTACAACAATCAGGACGGAGAATTCAGAAGCATAGACCAGTATCCGGGGCAGCTTGGAGAAAACGGTGCGCTTTACAAATGGTTCAAATACAAATTTCTTCCGGGCGGAAAATTTGCACAAAGACCCGTTTTGTATGTTGACGGAGACGAAAGCTTTACCAAAACAGGAATTGAACACGTGATAGGTGAAGAGGTTTCAATGAAGCGAGAAAACAACATTGAATTTTACAAAAAATTTGATGCAATTGACAGATTTGTAAAAAATCATAACGTCATAACTGACGGCGAAGCACAAATTATTCTTCAGGATGATGACGGTTTTGCGGCATGGATGATATCAAAAGAACCACTAAAAAATGCTTTCCTTGTTGTTTCAAATTACAAAAACCCGACAGAAAAAATCACTAAGACAGACGACAACGGAAATTCATACGCTGAAATTGTTCACGGCGAAACAGTAAATGATAAAAAGCTTCAGCTTCCGGGTGAATTTAAGTTAAAATCCGAATTTGTAATTGATGGAGAAGATTTTGTAAAGAAAAAATTCAAAGCGGTAAACAACACCATAGAAATTGAATCCCTAGCCCCCGGGGAATTCAGAATTTTCGGAATTGAAAAAGGTTAAAACGAATAAAAAGCCGGACTAAAAAATCCGGCTTTTTGATAAGCAAATCCGTCACGATCAGTCAAATCATTGTAAAAATTATTTAAAATATTGCGCCTAACACGACTTTGGGCTATTCTGTTGTTATGATAAAACAGCTCAAGATAAAGGATTACATTTTAATAGACGAATTAACAGCGAATTTTCACGAAGGATTGAACGTCATAACAGGTGAAACCGGTGCCGGTAAAAGCATCCTTATCAGCGCAATTGACCTTGCTTTTGCACCAAGAGTATCAAAAGAAGTTATAAAAAACGGATGCGAAAAAGCGACAATTGAACTTACAATTGAGAACAAAAAACATGATTTAACCAGACTTTTTGAAGAAAACGGGATTGACAATTTCGGAGAAGAAATCACTCTCACAAAGGAAATTACTCAAACTGCAGTGAGATCGCGTGTAAACGGCACACTTGTTAATCAGGAATTTATTAAGAATTTACGTTCGCTGTTTTTGGATATCCATTCACAGCATCAAACATATTCGTTTTTACAGCCCAAATATCACATAAACCTTCTTGATACTTATGCAAAAGAGGTCTACGGCGCAAAACTTGATGAATACAAAAAACTTTATTCGGAATACACAAACCTTAAATCTCAGCTTGAAAAAGCAAAAAATTCAGCAGATGTCACGGAATCACAGCTTGAATTTTTGCAGTTTCAGGTAAACGAAATTGAAAGTGCAGAAATTCAATCACCTACAGAAGATGAAGAATTAAACGCAGAACTTGAGGTTCTGGAAAACGCAGAAAAATTGAAAGATTTGACAGGCTCATCCTACTGGGCAATCAACGGGGATGACGGCTCAATTCTGGAAGCTCTCGGAAAAATAAAACAAAATGTATCTAAAGCCGCCTCATTTGACAACAAACTCAATGACATTGAACAGAACCTGATAGAATGTATTGAAAATCTTCATGACCTGTCAGCAGAATTAAGAAACTACAGCCAGAATCTTGATAATGACACAGAACGACTGAACGAAATTCAGGAAAGACTTTTCCTTCTGGACAAACTCAAGCGCAAATACGGCGGAACTCTTGAGGCTGTTCTTGAAACGCATAAAAAATTAGCAGAAGAACTTTCATCTATTGAATTTTCAACAAAAAACATTGAAGAACTTGAAAAACTTATCTCTGACGCTGAAAAAACACTTTATGACAAAGCAAAAGAAATAAGCGAACACAGAAAAAATTACGCAAGTGTATTATCAGTGTATATACAGGAAAAACTGGCAAAACTGGAACTTCCCAAAGCCAGATTTGAAATAGCAGTAAATGAAAAAACTCTTTCACCTGACGGCATTGACGACGTGGAATTTTTAATCTCTACAAACGTTTCGGAAGACCTAAAACCGCTTGCAAAAGTTGCTTCAGGCGGCGAGATTTCAAGAGTCATGCTTGCGATAAAATCAATTTTTGCACAGACAGACGACATTGATACAGTAATTTTTGATGAAATTGATACAGGTATTTCCGGCAAAGCCTCCCAAAGTGTTGCGGATGAAATCGTTGAATTATCAAAATTCCATCAGATAGTCCTGATTACCCATCAGGCAATTATCGCCTCAAAAGCAGACAAACATTTCTATGTCAGAAAATCTCAAGCCGATGAAACTAAAGTTGAAGTTTATGTTCTGACAGGCGACAACAGAATTAAAGCACTGGCAGAACTTGCCGGCGGTGATATCAATGAGCAGTCAATTGAGTTTGCGAAATCGCTGATTGAAGCATAAATTCTATAAAAGATGTAAGGCGCCTG
>CALUTA010000007.1 GCA_944323585.1 Candidatus Gastranaerophilales bacterium | reverse complement strand
CATTAGATAATGTTGAATTACCTGTACTATTTATTGTTGCAATCAAAGTACCGTTTTCATCAAATTTCTCAGGAACAAGAATTCCGTTTTCAGAACTTATACTCAAACTGCTTGCGGATTCATCCTGTCCTGCTCCGACTGCGTTATTAATTATGCCTGCAATATTAACCAGACCGGAAGACACAATTTTCGTTGCGGCTGACGCAAGTCCCTGATTAGTAACATTCGTAAGAGCACCCTGATTTGTAAATGTGCCGTTCATTCTGTTATTGTCAAGGTTGTTTATTACAAGTTCCTTATTCGTATTGTTTATGATAGAAACTTTGGCATAACCATCCGTATATGTAACACTGCCCGAACCTTTTACATTACCCGTAAAATTAACGTTTCCGCCCTCTTGTTTTGTATTAAATACAAGAAGTTTTCCATCTTTATAAAGGACTTTGATATTGTTCGTCGTATTCAGATAATCTGATTTTTCCGAACCGCCGAGATCAACCATATTTTTCTCGCCCGTTGTCGGATCGACAATAAGATTTGAGAGCATATCTTCCGTTATTGTAAGATTTCTGTCTGAATATCCAGCCTTTACGGTTCCATCAATTGTGATATTCTTTGCATTGATGGTTACGTCTTTTCCTGCAATAATCCTGTCGCCTTTAGCAAGGCTAAAATCAGTGGCGGAGTTGTTATATTCAACATTTCCTTGAGCCGCTACAATATCTTTTGCTGCCGTAAGTATCGGACTGCTAAATGTTATATTTCCGCTTTCGTTCCATACATTTAAGCCTTTATCACTGTATTGAATCGAACCGCCAAAAATAATATTTGATTGAATTGCATCTTCTACTGATAATACAGGATTTGTGTGATCATAATAATTATTTATTGTTATATTTCCGTCATTCAAAACATCTGTTGTATCATGGACCAGATATACCTTATCATGCACCGGATTTTTTGTATCGGTAAATTTTACACCGCCGATAATCAGTCCAGATTCGCCTGTTCCATCCATATTAATATTGCTGAACACAAGATCTCTGTTTGAATAATTATCTATTGTGAAACTTTTGCCGTACGTTCTGAAATTTCCGCTTCCGGTTATATTATCTTTTGTTATTCCGTTTAATTCGATTTTGGAATTCGGAATTGTCAGATTTGCAAATTCTATTGCTGATTTTTCTATGTTCAAATCTGAGATAGGATTTTCTTTTAGATATGAAATTTGATCTTTTAAATCAGATATTTCATTCTTGCTTGAAACAATACTTGTCTGCAAATTATCAGCAACTGATTCAAGACTGTTTTTCATCGCTTCCAGATTATCTTTTGAAGAATTTATACTGTTTTTAATATTTGTAATTTCTTCACTGCTGTTTGCAATTATTTGTCCGTTGTATGTTGTAAACAAATCATTGTGATTTACAAATTTTCCGGATTCAGAGTTAAATGTATTGTTTAGAAGTGTTTGCTGTTCTGCTGAAAGATTAACCATCTGTGTAGAGGTGTTTCCATCCTCATCAGTAACTTCCTGCTCTATTTGAAGCTGTGCTATGAATGCGCTGAAATCCGGATTGTCTGCTGCCGCATCCCATATTTTATTAAATACATCTTCCGTAATCTGGTTAGCATTAGTTCCGACAACTTGATTTTTAAAATTATTTTTAAATGTTTCCTCTGCAGTTTCGGCAGTAACAGTACCGCTGGCTCCGTTCAAAACAGAAAGCAATGTGTTTAATTCAGAGATTTGCGCTTCATAGCTGCTGATAGTTGTTTCGTATCCTGCAGCCGTGCTTTCAAGTTGACTGATTTTATTTTCAAGCAATGTAATTTCATCATTCAGGGCTTGAATAGCATCCTGAGTAAGTTGTTCTCCGTCAATATTGGCCTTATCAACAACATTGTACTCATTTTCAAGAAAACCTTGTAATGCGGACATATCGACATTGCCGTCTTTATCAATCAGCATATATCTTTGTGCACTGCGGCCTGCCTTAATTTCACCGTCAAGTTTGAGTGAATTTTCGGTCCCCTGGCTTATTGAAGAATATGTTTTTTCCACAGTAATCGGAATACCGAACAAAAGTCTGCTTACTTTCTTGTAGTGTATTGTTGAATCAAGCTCATTTGTTCCGTTTGAATAGTTGACTATGACATCTTTGCCGGATGAAATTTCAGCATTTTTATTTACGTTAAGCGCATTAGTTGTATTGTATTCCAGTTTTCCGCCTGTATCAGCCGTTGCAACTGCTGCTTCAACATACAAATCTACTTCCTGTTTCAGGATATTACTTGAATTTTGCATGAAATCAATTTGAGCCTTGTTTCCGGCTTCAATTATGCCGCTGTTATCAAGAGTATTGTTTACATTCAAAGTAAGATTGGCAAAAGCACCCGGATCCAAACCTCCAAAATGATTAGCCTTTACATCCACAACTGATGAAAGATTATTGGATGAATCAAATGCAATATTCAGGTTATCTGCATAAAGTTTGGAACCGGAATCTATTGATAATTTATTTTCATTTGTAACACTCAAATCAGACGTTGCAACGTTTTTGGCAACAAATCCTGACCCCTCCGAAGTTATACTTTGTGCCAAATCACTGCCTGAATTAACATTGGCATTTATCTGGTTACTTGCATACAATTCAGAATTTTTAATCTCTATACCGCTATCTTGGGTAACACTATTTGTAACTGTTGTCGTGTCATACGCTCCTGCACCGGAAACACTTATTCTATATTCTATACCTTTATTGTCCGGTGTTCCAAGATGTGCGTTTGAATCTAAACTGAGATTTGCAGCCGTAAGTTTGGCATTATCTATAGAAATACCGGCACCGGAAGTTATATCATTTTTATAACGTCCTGAATCAATTACAACAAGACCGATTGTATTTGAATCTCTTCGCATTGAAGCATTGTTTTTGTTGTCGACATCAATACTTAATAGACCTTTTGAATTTATATCCGCATTTCTTATATTAATTGTGTTTGAAGCATTTAGTGTATTATTTGTTTCGGATTTTGCAATTGCCACCAAAGCAATATTAGAGTTACTTAAAACAGCATCAACAGAATTTTCGGCATCTGATGTTACGGTTAGGCCGTTATTAAACTCTTGATTATTAGCTTTTGCAGTAATATTTACAACAGAATCGCCGGTTGTAGTTGTAGTCATTTTATAAGATCCAACTCTAACTAACCCTCCGGCTTTTGTTTCTGCGGTGTTGAAGGAATCTCTGTGAACATCTGATGTGACATTCATATTGTTCATAGCAAGATTACCGCCGATATTTACTGTTGTATCAGTGTCAATTTGTGCAACAGCAGAGTTTACAGCCGCACCGATAAGAGAAATATCGCCGCTTATCATAGCTGTATTTACGTCTGCATCATCAAACAATTTGATATTTGCATTGTTATTTATTTGGGTGTTTCCGTTTAGAGTTATCGTATTTGAACCTTTTGCCGATGAATTAAGCTGAAGGGTTTCTACGCTGACAGCACCGATTGAAGCGGATTCACTGCCTGTTTGGGCCGTTCTTTGCATCATTGAAGATACATCCAAATCGTTTGTCACAAACTTTTCTGCATTTACAACTGCTTCTGTATCCGCATTAACAACAGCGTTTAACGAGGCAACAGAAACATCAGCTATAGTTGCTGACGCTTTTTGTGAAAGAACTCTTGCATTCATTACAGATGCTTTTGAATTATCAGATGTTTTTACACCGGAAAGAACTGTTGTTTTTCCGCCATTATTTATTGTTAAGCCTGAATTGTCTATACCTGCTTTAAACTTCGAATTTACAAAAGCTCCCTGCTCTGTGACTGACAGATTAAGTGCTGCGATATTGCCTAAACTCATTGTGGTTTCGGCATTAATATTATCTGATGAGGCTATAATATTCAAATCACCTGCCACATCTATATTTCCTGTTGCATCAATTATTGCGTTTGTTATTGCGTTTGACTCTGTTCTGTTGACAACAACTCCAAATGTTGCTCCGCCAACCTGCAAAGAATCAAGAGAAGTTGAGATACTGCTTGTGTTAGAAGATTTTATATCCATATTCGCAGCATCAATATCAACATCTCCGCTGATTGAAGATTTAACCTGATTATTTGTTTCGGCCAAAGATACTGAAACATTTGCATCAACACCCGACACTGAAGCACTGACTACATCAATATCTATATCATCGTTCGAAGATGCATTCAGAGAAATATCTCCTGCATCCATTGATGAAACATTTGATATTTTAGAAGTAGTGCGGGAATTGTTATCGAAAAATCCTACGTTTCCTCCAAGAGAGAACATTCCTGCACTTGCCTGAACTGCATCAATATCAGCTTTTACCGAGGATGAAGCCCCGACATTAATTTTTCCGTTATTGTCAGCAAGAATGTTTCCGCCCTCAATTGAAGCTTCAGTATTATAATTCATATCAGTTACAAGCACTCCAACACCTGCTGAGTAAATCCCTGCTGAAATTTCATCATTTGTTGATGTGAATTCATCACTGTTATAGCCTTTTAAAGTATTAGAAGCATTAACCGATATACCGTCAGCTCCCTGAGTTGTAACATTTGCCGCTACTTTTGCGGTTGTTCCTGCTTTAACTTCGCCTGATGTAAGATTAAATGCATTATCTAAATTCTGTTCCTGACCGTCTTTTGAATAGTTTATATCGCCTGTAATCGCTGAGAAGTTTTTATTTGCGGAAGCCACAGACTCATTTATCTGTGCATTATTTAATTCTGAATTATCAGAAAAATCTACTTTACCGCCGATTGAATTTATAAATACTGTTGTTGCAACAGCACCAACTCCAGCAGAAAGCGCCGCTCCGCCTTCCGTAAGTCCTATAATCGATTCAGAATCAACATTCAGACTGCCTGATGTTATTTTGCCGTTTGAAGAACTCAAGACTTCAGCCGCAACCGCATTGTTTATCACATTAACATTTACGTTTGCCCCGACACCTGCTGTACCGGCAGAAACAAGTCCCATTTTATTATTCAACAAAATTTCATCTTTAGCTATAACGTCAGTTTTACCCAGAACTGTCATATTCTTGTCTTTTGCATCTATATAAGCATGACTTGTATTTTCAAGAACATTTACAATGGTATTTGCATTAATTGCAGCACCGCCGGAAGCGGCAACACCGATATTTGTATTATCAATATCCTGTTTACTTTGCGTTTCAACAGAAACTGCCGAAACATTTGTTGAAGTATTCGAAATATAAGAGTTCAAATTATTGGTAAACACGGATACAAGCGAATTCGATGATATTGCGGCCCCGATTCCGTTTGCGGCAACTGATGCCGTGTCATTATCTATATCTGAAGTCTGCTCTGCATAAACTCTGATACTGCCACCCTGAATATCAGAATTCGCAATATAAGCATTAATATTATTTTTAATTACATTTACAATTCCGTTGAGAAATACTCCGGCACCTGAAGCGTTAATTCCTACAGAACCTATAATGCCGTCCATATCAAGGTTTGAAATTGAATTAACAGATGTTGACTGTGCATTTGTTATATTAACTGAATCAATATATGCATTTAAGTCATTGTCAAACACATTGACACCGGCATAACCGGATACAGATACTCCGGCACCGCTGCCCGTAACTCCGAGTATTGCTGATATTACATCAATATCTGATTCAGCATTGACTGAAGTTGCTGCGTTATTGATTGAACCGCCTGAGATAAATGCATTTGTATTATTCGTAAACACATTAACAATCGGCAGAATATTGCCTGCTCCGCCTCCCGATATTGCACCTGCCGCCAGAATATCCGTTGTAGTCACATTGTTTTTCGCAGAAACATCAACTTTTGAAGCATTTTTTATTTCCGTATTTTCAATTTTAGCAGTAGTTGTATTTGAAATGGTATTGACATTTGTCATTGCATTGACTGACGTACCGCCTGAGGCTGCCGCTGAAAACAAGATTGTATTTAAGTTAAATTCATCATTTGCTGTTACTGACACACTGCCGTTTTCAATAACGGAATTTGTAACAGAAGCAACAGTTGATCCGGAATATACATTTGTAACTCCTGTTGCATTAACTGCGGCACCGCCTGCGGCAACAACGCTCATAGCCGCATCGTAAGTCGTCATAGATGAATTTGCATTGACATTTAATCCGTCTTTTGCAGAAATCAGGGCATTTTCAACATAAGCATTCACTTCTGTTGTAACAACATTAGCGATAACCGTTCCGCCGACACTAGCACCGCCTGAACCGCTTATGCTTACAACTCCGACAAGCGGCATTAGATTTGTGACATCATCAGTTCCGATTGCTGACTTATCCAACAGCGATTGAATGCCGGTTGTCTGATCTTTATGATTTCCGTTAAAACTGTTTGTAGCATTTACGGACACTGAACCGTTATTTGTAGTAACAGTAATATCTTTGATGCCGGCATTAACTTCAGATGCCATAACATTGGCTATACCGATTAGCCCGATTGCAGCCCCTCCGCTTCCCGAGATAAGCGCAACATTCGCAAGGAAATTCTGATCATCTTCTGCTGTTATATTTAATCCATTATCAGCATTAATACTACCGGCCTGCATACCTGTGCTTCCGACTTCACCTGCCGAGGCATTGACTTTGTTAGCCAGAACATTTACATAAGTAACTCCGCCTAAAGAAGCCCCGCCAGAACCTTCTATACCGATATTTAAGGATTCAACATCCATTGAGTCCGAAGCATTAATATTTACCGTTCCGTTTGAATTTATATTTGTATTATTTGCAATATAAGCGTTTGTTGAATTTACTATGATGTTCGAATTAACAGATCCGCTGACTGCCGCAGTTCCTGCAGCACCTATTATTGCCATTATGGATTTGTAAATCTGCTCTGAATCAGCATCCACACTTACACTTCCGACATCTGATACAGTTCCGATTTTGGCACCTTCATTAATTGATGCGGTAACGTTGCTTACATTTACATTTGAAAATATTGATGCTCCGGCTGCACCTGTACCGGCTGCAGCAATAGTTCCGGAAATAATATCGGCTTCTGTTTTATTAGAAGCATTAACCGTAATATCTCCTGCTTCCTGAATTTCAACACCTGAACCTATATAAGATTCGACATTATTTATAACATTTTTGGAAATAATAGATCCGGCACCGCTTCCGGTTGCTGCTCCGGAAATATTATATGCCATATCCCAATCCTGATAATTCGTATCGTTCTTAATATCGTAATCGCCTTCAATTTTATCAACAAGCCCCGCTGCTGTAACAGAACCGGCATTTTCTTTTCCGAAAATATTTTTGGCAGATGCGCTGACATTAAGGCTTCCGTTATCAGAAATTACAGCATTATCAATATGAGCGTCAACATCTTTCAGGTAAACATCCGCAAGAATTGTTCCGCCAACGGCTGCAGTTCCGCCGGAAGCAGCAATGGTTCCGCCTCGGCTTCTGGATTGGGTGTTATCTTCGGCTAAAACATTTATACTATTGGCTGTTATATTTGATTTATTTCCTGAAGTTCCGTCAATTTTTGCGGTTGTCGAGTTTTGAACAACATTAACCCCGACATTTGCCGCGGCAGCCGCAGGGCCGTTTAAGGTTATAGCAAGGGCGGCCGGAATATTATCAATAATTTCATCAGTTGATGCTTCTACTGTCAAACTTCCGTCCGAAACTGCTTTTGAACTTGTAATTGAGGCTGTATTACTGCTTAAAAGTGTATTTGAAAGAACATTTGCCCCGACAGCAAATCCGCTTCCCAACGCAATAGCTCCTGCTGCGGTTATTCCTTTTATTGAATTGTCATAATCAGAAATTACACTTAAATTTCCGCTGTTTGTAACAGAAGAATCTGCAATTGACGCTTCAATTTCGTTTTGAATTACATTTACAATTCCGTTGGCGCTGATAGGAATACCGTTTCCTGTCTGAATTCCCATATTAACGGCAAGGAATTCTAAATCCTCATTATTTTTGGCTTTTACGGTGACATTATCTGCTGTAATTGTAGAATTGTTATTAACAGAAGCGCTGACTGTGTTATTAATTACACTGACAATTGCACCTACACCAACACCTACACCGGTTGCCGCTGTTGAAAACCCTAAAGCTCCCGCTATATTTCCGTTTGAAACATTGTTATTTGCAAGAACATTTACGTCCCCTGCAGAAGAAACCGTAGAATTGCTAATTTCTGCGGTAATTGTGTTATTAATAACATCTGTTGCCATGGCTCCTGAGAAGGTATAACCGCTTTGCGCACCTGCAACAACAGTTCCGCCGACTCCGACGGAAATAAGTTCTTCTGTTTTTTCGGAAGCATCTTTGTTTGCGGTTACATCAACAGATTGTGCATTTTGAATATTTGATCCGCCTGTAATTGAGGCTGAAGTTTCTTTTGTAATAAGATTAAGGTTGCCGCCCATGCCGGCTCCGACGGAAGTATTTCCGCTCTGGCCTACGTTTACTGCAAGACCGCCTGCACCTTTATATGAAGTTGAATGATTTTCCGCATCAACATTGACAGCAATATTATCTGCACCTGTCTGATGTTTAACATCAACTCCGTTTAACTCTGCTTTAACTTTGTTTTCTAAAATATCCGTATTAAAAGACCCGCCCGCTGAAACCTGTGTTGTTGTATCACCTGAGCCAGCTTTTGTTACACCAACACCAATTGCAACCTGAACATTGTCATTATTTTCTTCGGCTTTTACGTTTAATTGATTTGAAGCCCCCCCGCTGAATGTAATATCAGCACCGTTTACAACAGCCGTTGTTTCATTTGTATTTTCGATAAAGTTGACGGCGGCACCGCCTCCGACTGTTGCAGCTTTTGCAACTCCGCCGCCTACATTAAGCGCCTTAGTTGACTGGTTTGCCTCAACATTAACTTCATTTCCGGAAATAATTGTTGCATTTCCGATTTCAGCCTTTACGGCAGAATTGTTAATCTGCGCATTCACAGAACCCGCTGCCGCCGCTGACATATTTTTTGAATGACTTGTTGTATTATCAAGAGATGCTGCTTGTGAACCTGTTGATCCCTGATATTTTACCGGGTTTCCGTTGGAATCTAAATATTTATTTTGGGTTTTAGGGTCGTAATATTCGCCATCGGAATTAGTTACATATTCCACACCATCAACGGTTATTTTAGGATTGCCATTATCATCCAGACTTGATGAAGCTGTTCCTGATGTACTTGTAGAGGCAAGTTTGTTATCTGCTTTGTCAAACAAACCTTTAAGAGAAGACAATTTGTCTTTTAATTTAGCTTTCTGGCTATCGATAAATCCCGGTTCATTTGTATTAACACCGCCTGCAAAAGCACCAGCTATCGCAATATTAAGGGATTGTGTATATGAATCAGCCACAACATCAAGAGCATTATCTACTTTTACATACGCACCATCTGCAATATATGCGTTCACATCACGGTGAAATTCACTCACATTAACAGATGCACCTGCTGCGACACCGGAAGAAGACCCGCCGGACGAACCGCTGCCAGATTCAACGGACTGCTGAGCAATAGCACCCGCAATTAAAATATTTGATATTCCGTCTTTTATTGCACTTGACTCTTTTAATGACAAAAGACCTGTATCACTGTCAACTCCGCCGAAATTGCTTATTGTCGGGGAGTTTAAATCAAGATCCAGTCCGACTTCAAACCTGTCGTCATCCTGAGGAAGCTGTTCAAATACATCATCCCCAAATAATTGATCCTCAGCGGTTTCTACAAGATTAATGTTTGCCTTGCCGGCATTAAGTTTTACATTTTTCGCTTTTTCAATTCTTGATTTGCCTAAAGATGCCTCCGTAGTTCCTGAAACATCCTGAACTGTGACACTGCCTGAAACCGCTACTCCGCTTGCCGAGGTAGCCTGACTGCCAGTTACAACAGCTGTCAAAAAGTCCTGCTGGTTTGCTGCAGAAATTTCAACATCGTCGGCATTCGATATTACAACATTATCACCCACTTGAGCTTTTGCGTTGCTTTCAACATTTTCGACAACAACGGTTCCGCCGATTCCGTTACCTGCTTTGACACCTTCTGTTATGCCCCATAATTTGGCAACGTCACCGGCTGCATTATATTGGACAACCTTATTAGCGGCATTCACAATAACATCTCCGCCGGTTACCTGCGAATAGTCGCCGATACGGGCAGTTGTATTGTTTGTGACAGAAGAATCTATGACAGAAGCGGCAACTCCCATACCGTTTGCTACGGTTGATTTGGTTTCAGCCCAGTTGTTAAAAAAGCCCTGCAGACCCAAATTTGACGTAAGTCCAGTATTTTTAAATCCGAAAAGAACATTACTTATATCATAACTGACTTCACCTGCCGGATTTGTAATTCCCTGCATAAGAAGTCTTATATCCCAGTCTTCGCCGAATTGAGCGTTTAAATTCCCCTGAATATCATCAGGAAGATTTGCAATATCGCTTCCGGTCTGAAGTAAATTTATAATAAACTCAAAAGTTGCACCGTTTCTTGGCATTTCTGTTGTTGCGTTCACGGAAAGAGTGTCATTTGCCGTAACATTAGCAAAATTGCCGGATGTACCGTCTTCTATTTCAGCAGTTGTATTATTTTCCTGATTATTTACTATTACTGCAACTCCGGGATTTGGGATATACTCAGATGCCCCGGAACCGCCTGACGGATAGCTTCCGCTTGCTGTGCCATGAGAAACATGAGATGAAGCGGTATTTACAGTCAAATCAATTGCATTTGCATTGACTGAAACCGTATCTGCATGAATATTTGCATTTTTACCGATTTGTGCAGTCGTATTAATTGTTGAATCATTCACAACAAGCGCCGTACTCAAATTCGGCAAGCCCTGCAGATCTGTTAATGAACCGACATCAACAAGACTGCCAATTTTGGAGGATATTAAATTCGTAATCGCATTTGATGCACCCTGTGTATTTCCGCCGAATGAAATATTGTTCTTATAAAATATTCCTTCTTCGACGTCTGCTTTTGATGTAGTAGTAGACATGTGCAGGTTCTGTGCATTGACCGAAACATTACCTGCTCCATTGGTATCTATTTCTGAATCTATTTTTGCAGTTGTATTTATATTTGCATCTTTAAGTGTTATTGCAATAGCTGTTCCGCTGTTTTCGCTGACTGTTGCCACAGATTGAACATTTGTGCTGTCATGTGAAACGTTAACGGCATCAACTTCGACATTTTTTGCCTCAATTTTTGCTCCGCTGTTAATCGCTGCTGTTGTATCAGATTCCATATCTGTCCGCAAGAATGAAATTTGAATATTCGGCACATGGGTTTTTCCAGCAACTGTACTGCCGATTGAAGATGTCGGGTTTTTAATCTTTATATTGTGTGAATTCTGCGACTGTGCATGAAGCACGACATCATTAACTGCAGACAGGACAGCCCCGTTATTCACGTTAACTTCCGAAACTGTTTTTGACCCCATTGCGTAATAGTACTCCGCATTAGAGTCTATCTTAGGATTAAAGAAAGACGACAATTTCATGCTGGTGTTTGCGATTGCAAGAGAACTTAAATTAATATCGTTTTTGGCCTTCAATTCAGCACCGCTGTCAATTGTCACAGAAGCTTTTGCCCTTGCGCCTTCATAACTTCCGTAAATCTCTGCCATAATCATATCCACAAGATTTGATCCGGGCATGCCGTTAAACAGAGTGCTGTTGCCTTTTTGCGCAACATAATCAACTCTGCTGACTGCACTTGCATCAATATCGTTTGCTGCTAAAACCGCATTTTGGATATTAACATTTGCATAGTTTGTTTCTTCATGCGCATTGACGTTTGTAGCATCCGATGGTACAGAATCCCTTAGCATTGTCTGATAGGCTGTCAAAATATTATCCGGAGTAACTCCTAATTCTTTCAAACCCGCCGGCCACTGTTCCTCCGGCAAAACTTTTCCGTTTATATCAATCAACTGATCTAAAGCCCATTCCTGCCCTGCAAGTGTAATTTTATCAATTATACCGGATACAACTGCTGTTTTTACTGACTGCGCAGTAATTGTAATGTTACCGTTTGCATCCTTGCCAAAGCCTGCACCGTTTTGAACATTATTGTTTACAAGCGCATCAAAAAGTTTGCCCGCCGCTTCTGTTGTTGCAAGTTTCTGGTTTACAGGCTGACCTGCAACTGTTACCGCATTATTATCCGCACCGGCAATTATTCCGGCTTTATTATCTGAAGTGTTGCCGATATTTACCTGTTTTCCGATTAATTCAACATTGTCACGTGCAATGATTTTACCCTTGATTACAATATCTGCACCCATATCTGACGCTTTCAGGACAGCCAGATTATTTTCATGCGTGTAGCCCTCAGGCAAAACTCCTGAAATTGCCGAATTTGCTATATATGTATTGTAAGCCTGTGTTGTCGGGGCTATTGCTGTTAAAGATCCAACGTTCAAAACACCGGATGCACCGACTACCATACCGTTCGGTGATACAAAAATTACATGCCCGCCGATATTTCCGTTCAAAATACTGTTTAAAACACCATCAATAACAATCTGGGGGCCGACAAGGTTTACAAATTTATCAATTCCGCCTTCCATGATAAGATTTGCAATATCCCCCTGGGAAAGATTAAAGTTACTGTATTCTTTAAATCCAAAACCATTTCCGCCGTTAAAATCAGGACGGATATCAAACTGCGTGTTTTGCCCGTTATTAATCTCGGTCTGCCCTATGTTTGACCCGCCGGTTATGCTGGTAATCTCTGATGCCATTACAGGAACTATCAATGCCTGCTGCAAGATGAACAAACCTGTTAATGTCGCTGCCGTTAATTTTTTAGATTTTGCAAAACTCATATATATTCCCCAGTTTACAGTATTGAATTATATTGAGTTTAAACTAACAATAACGCTATTTCAGTATAATATAAAGAATATTTAAGTATCTTTACACTTTTGTTACATTTATATACCTGATATATATGTTTAGGTTAGAATTAATAGAAACTTGCGATTTAAAAAAAGAGTAAATTTTGGATGGGAAATAGAAAAAACTGCTGGCTTTCTTTATTAATAGTAACATTACTGGTTTCTGCAGGGAATCTTGCTTATGCTGATCCTCTCGGAGGATTGAGTCCTGCCGATATTCCGACAAATATCAATTACGGCGGCATTATTAATACACATGACATGATGATGCTTAAAGAAAAAGAACGTCTGAAAGAACAGGCAGAAGATTTTCAAAATTATCAGGACAGAAAAGACGGCAGCGAAAATTCCGAAGAAATTATAAAGGATGAAACAGGTTCCGGCGAAAAAATTTATGATGCCGAAACTTCAAAAAAAATAAAAGAACACCAAAAACAGCTTCAGGATGCGCAAAAAAAGAAAAAGAAAAGATTTTTCTTCAACAGAAAATCTAAAAAATCAGAAGTAACTGAAACGGAACCATCAGATGCTGCTCCGGATGCGGACGGAGTTTCGGATGATAAAAAAAAAATTATAGAAGACTCTGACGAAACTCCAACACTGGAAGGTCAAGCCCAAAAGTCACAACAGGTTGAAGGAATGGTATTTGTAAAAGCTGTTGCAGTTACAAATTCAAGCATCCTTACTGATACGGAAATTCAAGCACTGACAGATTCAGTTATCGGCAGATTCGTAACTTTTGAAGATCTTCAAAATCTTGTTACCGATTTTAACTATGCTTATGCAACGAAAGGTTATGTTACGGCCCGGGCATTTTTGCCGCCCCAAACAATTACCGACGGGATTATCAGAATAAATCTGGTCGAAGGTTATGTCGGAAAAATTTCAGTTGAAAATAACAAGTACACAAGCGATTCTTATATTACAAAAAGGGTTTCGGCAAAAGAAGGCGACTTATTTCAGGTTATTGAGCTTGAACAGGATATTCTGAAATTCAACAAATACAACAACGGAATTAAATTAAAAGCAGATCTTAATAAAAGCCAAACTCTTGGCGCAACTGACATTACACTTAAGGCAGAAGAAAAATTCCCGTTTCACGTAACGGCTCTTATGGATAATGCCGGCAGAAGAACTATCGGGGAACTCAGAGGAGGTCTTATTCTTCAGGCTGACAGCTTATTTAAACAACGTGACAGGCTCACTCTGGGGTCTTACGTAAGCAGATATTCAGTCACACCATTTGCCGACTACAATATTCCGGTAAACAAATATGACGGACGTGTCGGATTTCTTTATTCCTCAAGTTTTGCTCATATAGGAAAAGGTCCGTACAGAATATTTGATATTGACAGTAAATCTTACAACTATTCTTTATACTACACACACCCTCTTATCAGAAAGCCCACATTTGAATTAAACGGGTATGCCGCAATAAACTACAAACAGGCAACAACATCCTTCGGCGGATATGATATAAATACCGACAAAATTACAAGTGCGGAACTTGCTTTAAATGCCAGATGGGATACGAAAAGAGGTATATGGTATGTAAATCAGGGGGTATATCATGCATTTCCTATATTTGACAGTTCTTCAAGATATTTTAAATACACCGGAAGCTTAATAAGACTGCACGATTTCGGGCATGGAATTGTCGGACAATTCCGAGGAATGTACCAATTTTCACCGCAGGATAACATTCCTTATATTGATCAGTTTCAGGCAGGCGGTCTTGCAACCGTCAGAGGCTACTCGGAAGGTCTGTTAATCGGTCGTTCCGGTTATATTATAAGCGGAGAATTACTGTTCCCGATTGCCCCGCAGCAAATTACCATAAAGAAAAAAGAAGGCGGGAAAGTTGTACCGTTTTTGGGAAGATATGTTAAGGGGGTTGCATTTGTAGACCACGCCGGAATTTTCCCGTATAAAGGCGAAGGCCCAGGTGCTGCAAATTATAATCATAATGATTACATGATAAGTGCAGGCTTAGGACTTAGAATAAATCTTCCGGGAGATGCAACTGCAAGATTGTACTGGGGTATGCCGCTAATGCGAAATTCTCATGAAACTTACTACAGAAGCCCGAGATTCAGCTTTGAGATTTCGCTTTCTCCGGATTTCGACCGAATATTGAAACACAGAAAAACTGTTAAAAAAGATAATTTGTAAATTTCAACATTTGGAAAACGCTTTTAAAATATCCAATTTTATGCTAAGTTATAAAATGTTAAGGAGGATATAAAATATGGAAACATATGGAATCGAAAAATTCGGCATCATTGGTCCGAAAGCAGTTTACAGAAATCTTACTCCTGCACAGCTGACAGAAGCAGCACTTCGCAGAGGAGAAGGTTCTTTAAGCAATACGGGTGCTCTTGTTGTAACAACAGGAAAATACACGGGAAGATCACCTAAAGACAAATTTATTGTTGATACTGACGGCATTCACAATGAAATCGCATGGGGTAAAGTAAACCGTCCTATCAGCAGAGAAAAATTTAATGCAATCAAAGGTAAAATTGCAGCCTACCTTCAAAACCGCGAAATATTCATTTTTGACGGATACGCTGGTGCTGACAAAACTTATACTCAAAAATTCAGAGTAATCAACGAACTTGCAAGCCAGAATCTCTTTATTCACCAGCTTTTAATCAGACCGACAGCGGAAGAACTTGCTTCATACGGGGCACCTGATTACACAATTCTTTGTGCTCCGGGCTTTAAGTGTGATCCGGAAGTTGACGGTGTAAATTCTGAAGCATGTATTGCAATTGACTATGAAGCTCACGAAATTATTATTTGCGGCTCTCAATACGCAGGTGAAATTAAAAAATCCGTATTTGCCACAATGAACTACATCATGACGAAGAAAAATGTTCTTCCAATGCACTGCAGCGCAAACATGGATCCTCAAACCGGTGAAACTGCCGTATTTTTCGGACTTTCAGGAACCGGCAAGACTACGCTTTCCGCTGATCCGAACAGAAAACTTATTGGTGATGACGAACACGGCTGGTCGCCTGACGGTATATTCAACTTTGAAGGCGGCTGCTATGCTAAATGTATTCACCTTTCAGCTGAACATGAACCTGAAATTTACAATGCTATCAAGTTCGGTTCTCTTGTTGAAAACGTTGTTATGAATCCTGAGACAAGAGAATTTGACTTTGATGACGGAAGTCTTACCGAAAACACCCGTGTAGGATATCCGATTAACTACATTGATAATGCGGAAATTCCTTCAAAAGGCGGCATACCGAAGGTTGTTATTTTCTTAACAGCTGATGCTTTCGGCGTATTGCCTCCGATTTCAAGATTGGACAAAAACGCTGCTATGTACCACTTTGTAACCGGTTTCACATCAAAACTTGCAGGAACGGAAAGAGGAGTAACCGAACCGCAGCCGACATTCTCAACTCTTTTCGGCGAACCGTTCATGCCGATGGATGCCTCGGTTTACGCTAAAATGCTCGGTGAAAAATTAGAAAAATACGGAACAAAAGTATATCTTGTAAACACCGGCTGGGCAGGCGGAAGTGCCGCTTCAGGCGCAAAACGTATGAAACTTTCATACACACGTGCAATGGTTACAGCTGCTCTTAACGGATACTTTGACAATGTTGAATTCAAACACCATGATGTATTCAATGTTGACTATCCGACAAGCTGTCCGAATGTTCCTGATGAACAGCTTGATGCAAGAGGAATGTGGGCAGACAAAAACGCATATGATGAACAGGCTAACAAACTTGCTCAGATGTTTGCGGATAACTTTGCGGCTAAATATCCGAACATGCCGTCAGAAATTGTTTCAGCAGGCCCGAAACCTAAAACACAACAGCTTATATAATTTTTCCGGACTTTCCGGATTATACTAAGGAGGCGCAGGCTTTTATAAAGCCTGCGTTTTTACATGACATTTTTCAAAATAAATATATACTGTTGTCATGCATTTTATAATTATTCAGGATGAATTGAAAAAACAGTACTATGTACTCAAAACCCCGTTTTTGCCGGAGTTTTATTCAATAATTAAGAGAAAATACGGCAAAAACTATAAACTTAAAGTTTTTGAAAATACTTATCCTCAAAGACTTATGAAAATATTTTATGTTAAATTTCTTCTGAGAAAAAAATATAAATACAGAAGAAAATTGCTATCTGATTTTCTGAGCAGTGAAAACTAACTTACCATTTTTTAAATATAAAAAACACAGCAAAGATAATAAAAACAAATCCGACAAGATAATTCCACTTGAATTCTTCCTTAAGATAAGCCACGGAAAAAACACTGAAAACAAGAAGCGTAATAACTTCCTGAATAGTTTTCAGCTGAGCCGCACTATAAAATTCATGCCCGATTCTGTTTGCAGGAACTTGAAAACAATATTCAAAAAAAGCAATTCCCCAGCTTACAAGAACTACAAGCACAATTGGCGCTGCCTTAAATTTAAGATGTCCGTACCATGCAAAAGTCATAAATATATTAGAAACTGTCAACAGCAAAATCGGAAGAATTTGTCTAATCATACTTACCTCATCAATAAATTTCAGAATAATTATATAACAAACAAAACTCTTGACAGTTGAATATGTTCTTAATAGAATAAGACATGTGACACGCCGGCATAGCTCAACGGTAGAGCAACGGTTTTGTAAACCGTAGGTTGTAGGTTCGATTCCTATTGCCGGCTTTTTTAAAGCCCTTGTGGCAATTAGCCTTTGTGGCGCAGGGGTAGCGCACTCCCTTGGTAAGGGAGAGGCCACGGGTTCAAATCCCGTCAAAGGCATTTTTTAAAATTTAATATAAGGGTAGGTGGCCGAGTGGCTAAAGGCGACAGACTGTAAATCTGTTCCCGCGAGGGTACGGTGGTTCGAATCCACCCCTGCCCAAACTTTTTTAAAGAGTCTTGTTAAGGCTCTTTTTTAGTAGAATGATGAAGGGTAAATAGAGAAATGATTTTAGTTACAGGCGGAGCAGGATACATTGGAAGTCATTGCGCATTGGCACTGATTGAACAGGGGTTTGACGTTACTGTTTTTGATAATCTTTCAACAGGACATCTGAAAACCATTGAAACACTAAAAAATATTTCTCAAAATAACTTTGAGTTTGTAAACGGGGATTTATTAAATTCTGAAGAGTTGGATAAAACATTCGACTCAGGTAATATCGACGCTGTAATACATTTTGCGGCGTTTTCACAGGTTGGAGAATCGGTAAAAGATCCTGCTAAATACTACCGTAACAATATTTGCGGAACTCTAAACCTGCTTGATGCAATGAGAAAATATAATGTTGATAAAATTGTTTTTTCTTCGACTGCTGCGACATACGGAGAACCAGTCAGAATACCAATAGACGAAACTCATCCGCAAAATCCGATAAACCCGTACGGATTTTCAAAGCTTGCTATTGAAAAAATAATGGATGATTATGACAGAGCTTATAATATTAAATCAGTTAGACTTAGATATTTTAATGTAGCCGGAGCAGACGCAAAAAGCAGATTAGGCGAATGGCATGATCCGGAAACCCATCTGATTCCGAATATATTAAAATCAACATTTGCAAACTCAAAAACATTCCGGATGTTTGGCACGGATTATGATACAAAAGACGGAACCTGCGTAAGAGATTATATCAATATTGAAGACCTTGTACAGGCACATCTTTTATCTCTTGAATATCTCAACAACGGCGGTAAAACAGACTTTTTTAATCTCGGAACTAAATCCGGAAACACTGTTAGGGAAGTGTTTGCGCTGTGCGAAAAAGTTACGGGGAAAGATATTTCAGTTGAAACAAAACCACGGCGGGAAGGGGATCCGGCACTGCTTGTTGCTGACAACACAAAAGCAAAAGAAATCTTAAACTGGCATCCTGAAAAAACACTGGAAGACAGCATAAAATCAGCATATCAGTGGGAAAAGAACCTTCAGGAACAAATTAACGGATAAAATAAGATTATTCACAATCATCTATTGACTCTACCCACCAAATAGAATAAATTTGTCATTCTGAGCCTATTATTTTTGATACTTCGTGCTATGCCATCAGAGTGACGTTTTGGAGAAGAATCCCTTATCTGTTTTGCATGTCAATGGATAATTGCGAATTACTTTTTCAAAAGATATTCTTTACGCTTATGCTCCGGGAAACGTTCTATTGCATATCGTAAAGTTGTTCTGGGCATATTTGAAATATTCTCATCCAAGAACCTTTCAAGAGCTTTAACATCCTTTTTGCCGGCCTCCCTAAGCATCCATCCTGAAGCCTTCCGGATTAAATCATGCCTGTGCCCCAAAAAATCCCTGCAAAGTTCAAACGTCAAATCCAGACTGCCCTGCTTTATAAAATACAATGTCGAAACAATACTTATTCTTTCTTTCCATAGGTGTCCTGATTTTGCAAGCATTCTCAAATCATTCTGACAATGGTAATTAAACGCGTAATCTCCCGCAATATACGGGGCAGAATTATCAACAAGATCCCAGTTGTTCACTTTATCAGAATTTTTAAGGTAAAAATCATAAATTCTCTTTTTTTCATCAGTATCGCCGTGAGCATATTTGAGGACAGCCGCCAGAATTGTGCAGGCACGGACTTCATGGTATTTACTGCTCAATAAATCTTCCAAATCGGCAATCGACAGAGTTTCATAATACCTTTTTGCAATTGTACGGTTCTGCGGATATGTCAGACCTAAAAAAATATCCCCTTCTGCGTATTCACCCTTGCCGGTTTTATAGAACCTCATGTTATTGCGCGCTTTAACGTCGTCTTTTTCAGACAATATTGCATTTAGAAAATCTTTTTTCATATAAAAATTATACTATAAGCAATTTTTAAACAAATATTTTACTGAAAAATTATAATCCGCCATGCAAACGCGACAAAGGTTCTTTCCACTCCGGCGGAAGATACATCGTATTCGGATTTTGGAAAAATCTTAACGGAGAATTTGGCTCAAATTGATATTCTTCCCGCATATGAATAACATTTTTATAAAAAGGTTTAGATTCATTTTTTGCAATCAGTTTTATATTACCGCAGCAATTAGCTTCATCACTTCTTCTCTGCGCTATTTGTAATAGTCTTGTGCCAATATCTTTATAATGCGGGAGCGCACTATTATGATACGGGGTACGGGGAGTTGAATAATTTCTCAAAGTATCCACAAATACGTGGCTTGGATCGGATTTATGCTCAAACCTGTCATAATTAGCAAATTTTTTAATCTTAATTTGCGCCTCTCCTATCAGATTATTAAAATCATCCATAACTTTATATTCTTCCCAATCACAATTTTTGTTTTTAAATACATTTAAAAAAGATTCGCCGCCTTCAGCAAGTCTGACCCTTATTTTGCCGATAAAACCTTCCGCACACATACCTATATTTGTATGAGTCAGGGTTTGAACTCCGCAAAAAGACGGATTTCTCTTTTGAAAACCTGTGTTTTGAATATTAAAATTATTTTTCACATACGGGTTAAAAGCTAAATTAGTTATCATAATCAATTGTCCTTCCTGATTTTTTAAAAATCAACAAATAGAAAAATTGTTATTAAAATAGTAAAATTTAACATTCCTTAAAAAACTTATTGAACAGAGTCAGATTTAAGTGTATTATATAAGAGGAACAGGTTATTAATAGGAGATAGAGTATGAAAAATATAACGCGTATGATGTTATCCACTCTTGCAGTGATAATAGCTGCGGGCTGTGCGTTTGCATTTCCTGACGTAAATGAAAATCACTGGGCAGCAAAACAGATTACAGAGCTTGGAGAAAGAGGTATTGTCGTAGGGTATCCTGACGGAACATTTCAACCGGATGAAAATGTAACACGAGCTGAATTTGCAAGCATGGCTATTAAAGCTCTCGGACAGGAAGATATCAGTGTGGCTCAACCTGTAAATTTCACTGATGTAACACCTGAGTTCTGGGCATACAGCGCCATTCAAAAAGCTCTTTATTTTGAATTGATTGCATATAATGAGTCAAGTAAAACTTTCAGACCTGATGATACGGTTTCTCGTGCCGAAGCAATTTCAATGGCTGTTAATGCACTTACAACACAGGAAATCTCTGACGTTAAAGCTCTAGAAGTTCTGAAGGAATACCAGGACTTAAAAACCACACCCGTTGATTTTATTATTCCGGCAGGAAAGGCTGAAATTTTAAATATGCTTGTCACGATGCCTAATGATAAGCAAAAAAGAATTGAAGCAACAAGACCAGCAACCAGAGCTGAAGTTGCAATGATCTTATACAGAATGATTGAAGAAGCAAGACTTAACCCGAACGCAAAACTTGCTGATGTTATGAGCAAAAAACGAGGTAAAGGATACATAATTGAAGGTGCCACAGTTCAGGGTTCTATCGGAATTATTCCTGCCGGAGCTGTTGTTCCTGTTAATCTGACTAAAGCTGTAAGTTCGCAATCAAATACAGCCGGAGATCTCTATGAAGCTGTTGCCAATGCTAATTTTGTAACACCGGGAGATAACTTCATTCTTATTTATAAAGATTCTAAATTTAAAGGTCAGCTTCTTGACGTAAGAAAAGGAAAATGGTTCGTAAGAAACGGTGTTTTAGTGCTGGACAACAGTATTTTAGAAACACCAAAAGGGCAAACCATACCATTCAGAGCTTCTGCTGAAATTACGAAAGACAGGAACTGGTTTATGAAGATTGTGAGAGCACTTCTTAAAGGTGAAAAATTAGATGCTTATCCGGATAATACTGTTGAAATAAAACTTCTTAAACCTATCAAAATAGACTTAACAAATGGGTGGATTATTCAGTAATTAAGAAATTAACAAAAGCACAAAAGCCTTCTTGAATATTCAAGAAGGCTTTAATTATTTTTATTTTCAAACCCGTTTCTGGTAAAACCGGTTTGAATAATATTCTTTCCGAATTTACTTTCCAATTTGTCAATACTTTTTGCAAGCCGTTCAGATTTTTCACTTTTCTCATTATCTGAAAACAAAAATATTTGCTCTTCGCCTGTAGATATAAAATTCTCCAGAATTACTCCGGAACTTCTATAAACTATATTAGGATTATATATTTTCTCAAGCAAATCAAAGACTATATCTGAAATTTCCCATTCATAACAGGTCGCCTGCGGGATAGTAATTTTTTCGTAATATACTTTGAATTCTACTTTTGTCCTTAACATAACACCTATTCCACGGCATTTAAGATTAAGTTTTCTGAGTTTCGTACAGGAATTGTGGATATGATAATTAAGTTGATTTTTTATAAAGTTCAAATCAGACGTAAAACACCCGAAAGCACTTGTATTTTGTATTGATTTTGGCGGTTTAAAACTGTTATCAACCCGTGAAACCGTTTCTCCAAGAAGTTCATGCTTCATCTCAAGGCCTCTTATGCCAATCTGCTTATCAAGCCACGAGTCACTTTTTTGTACAAGTTCGTAGGCAGTTAGAATGCCGTTTTGCCGCAGCAGTTTTGAAAGATTTCGGCCTATTCCCCAAATTTCTTCAACAGAAGTGTTTTTAAGCACCGTTTCCACTTTATTTGCTCCTACAAAGAATATTCCGCCCTCAATATTCTTTGCCTTGTCAGAAGCAAGTTTTGCCAGAGATTTTGACGTACTGACACCTATTGAAACAGGAATGTCAACTTTATCAAGCAATTCCTGTCTTATCATTTTTGCAATTTCAAAATAATTTTTCTTATAAAGACGTTCCAACCCCGACAATTCAACAAAAGCTTCATCAATGGAATATTCTTCAACTTTTGGGCTGAAACTTTTTAAAACATTCATAACTTCTTCAGAAATTTCACCGTACAATCCGTGAGAAGCAGTAATAAGGATTGATTTTTCCTTCATATCCTTAGTCATTTTGAAAGTCGGAATACCCATTGGAATACCAAGAGCCTTAGCCTCACGGGAGCGGGAAATTACACACTCACCGTGTCCGGATAATACACAAACAGCTTTTCCTTTAAGTTCAGGATTAACCTTCTGCTCGCAGGAAACAAAAAACGAATCGCAATCAACTAGTGCAATAACTGATTTATTCACATCAATATTATCATTTGCTTTTTTGAAAATTTCCAATTCGTTTTGCATAGTAACATTATACATAATAAATATTATGCGTATAAAATCTAAAACACTTTCCAACTTTAGTATAAATTATTCTTTCATCTGGTACATTCATACGATTTTTAAATTATTGGATAAAGTTTAATATATATATGACGAAAAAAATTATTATACATCTTATATGGAGCTCATAATGTCAGAACAAATTCTTGCACAGCCTATATTGGCTACAGATAATCAAAATGCCGAAAAAGCCAGAAATTCTTTAGAAAAAGCCCGTGTAGCTCATGAAAGATATCTTATACGGCAAAATTGTCAGGATCTTAATGAGGCAATTGAATACTATATTGATGCGGTTAAACTTGATCCGACTATGCCAGAAGCTTATTACAGACTTGCAAGTCTTATGTTTGAACAGGGGCAGATTAGCCTTGATACTGCTATCGAACAATGTAAGACAGCAGTTTCTCTTGCACCCAAAAACATGAATGCACATATATATACAGGCTTTTTTATGAAAATGGCTGAAGATTTTGGTTCTGCAGAACAGGAATTTAAGTCTGCAATCAAGATGGGAAAACTTAACTCTGCACGTCCGAGGCTCATTCTTTCCCAGACGATTTTACAAAAAATTAATTCTAAAAACGGTACAGCTTCTGATTATTTGAACTTTTTATATTATTTTCTTTCCGGCAGCCTTATGCTTGCGTGGGACAGAGCCAGCATTAAAATGTTTTGTAAAAGCATGACAGATGATTTTTCTGTTTTCACCTACAACACTGTCGGTAAATTCCTTGAAAAGTTCAAACTTTATCCGATTGCAGAAAATATTTATAAGCAGGCAGTGTCAAATACAAATCACAGTGATATTTTCTACGGAAAAATGGGCGATCTGGCTCTTAAAAATAATGAACTTGAAATGGCAGTTGATTGCTACAGACGGGTTTTAGAGGCGAATCCGCTTAA
>CALUTA010000006.1 GCA_944323585.1 Candidatus Gastranaerophilales bacterium | reverse complement strand
GTGGGCGCAGACGGGGTTATGATAGAAGTGCATAACGATCCTGAAAAAGCTTTGTCTGACGGTAAACAAAGCCTTCCGATACCAATGTTTAAGGATGTGATGAAGCGCCTTAATCAATTCAGGGACAGGCTTCACTATGAAAAACAATGCCTGAGTGCTAATGTTAAATAAAAATTAAAAAGGCCCTTCATTTTAAAGAAGGGCTTTTTGTTGCTTTTATTCTGTTTAAATAGATTAGTAATCGCTGATTGCTGAATCATCCTCGTCCTGTAGAGAAGACAAGTCACGGCTGTATTTAGCATCAAAATCTTCCGGCATCAGCTCGTTTTCCGGCCAGATTGTGTCTTCGTCAAATCTGCAGGCATGAAGGTTTATTGACGCTGAAAGATCAGAATTACTCAGGTCGCTTTCTGAGAATATGCATCCTGCCATATCCGCATCTGTAAAGTTGCAGTATGTCATTTCTGCATAACTGCAATCTGCACCATTGAGCAATGCTTCTGAAAAATCACATTCCAAGACTCTTGCTCTGGTAAAATCAACAGATGTTAAATCAGCATTTACAAATTTAACAAAAGACAATGAGCAATCTGCAAATGAACTTGAATTGAGATCAACATCAGTAAAATCAATTTCAGTGAGATTTATACCTGAAAAGTCCACCTCGCTGAGGTCTACTTCTTCTTGTTCAAGTTTCCATTCATTAAATTTTTCGGGATATTTTTGTAATAATTCGACTAATTCTTCTTTAGTATAATCAATCATTCAATTCTCCTTTATGTATATTTTAAAGTTAATTTTTAATCAAATCTGTCTGCATTGCAAGTAGTACGGCCTGTGTGCGGCTGGTTACATTTAGTTTCTTAAAGATACTATTGAGGTGGCTTTTAACTGTCACTTCTCTTAAAACAAGCTTTTCTGCTATATCTTTGTTGCTTGCGCCTTTTGCAGCCAGCGAAAGGACTTCTCTTTCTCTGTTAGTCAGAGTTTTTAGGGGGGAATCAGATTTTAATGAACGTTTAGCTGAAGTTGCCTCTTTTGCCCATTCATTACGTCTTAAAACAGCCTCCATTCTTGCAAGAAGATTTGGCAGTACAAACGGTTTTGTTATGTAATCGTCTGCGCCGATTTTTAGTCCTGTAACAACTTTTTGTTCATCCGAAACTGCTGTCAACATTATGACAGGTATATATTTTGTGGAAGCATGTTTTCTTATGGCTTTTAATGTTGCCCAGCCGTCAAGATTCGGCATCATAACATCAAGCAGAATAATGTCATATTTTGTATCTTCACCTGTCAGGATTTCCAGCGCCTGAAGTCCGTCTATTGCTACACGGACATTATATCCGTAATACGGAAGAGCATCTTTTAAATATTTAGGATTGTCGTCGACTAATAATACATTTGCCGTTTCAGACATTTTAATTCCTTTACACAATATTATTTTTAAGGGCTTTCAATGCGGCCTGAAGCCTGTCATCAACTTCAAGCTTTTGCAAAATGCTTGCAACATGGGCTTTTGTTGTATTGATGCTTATGACAAGAATCTGTGCAATTTCCATATTGGAGTAACCTTCCGTCATAAGCTTTAGAATTTGTTTTTCTCTTGATGTAAGGTCATAATCTTTACCGTCATTTTCGCTGTCAAAGCCTCTTGAGGCTGTTGATGCTTTTAATACAATATGCGCAATGCTCGGATCAAACCAGGCTGCACCATCAGCAACTGACTGAACTACACCGACAAGTCTTTGCGGGTTAATTTCTTTTGAGCAATAAGCATTTGCACCTGCTTTAAGACTGTTCAAAACTTCTTTTTCGTCATTGTGGGAAGTAAGTATAATAACTTTTACATCTTTATTAGAAGATCTGATTTGTTTTGTTGCCTCTATTCCGTTCATATTCGGAAGTCCAAGATCCATTATGATTACGTCAAGAGGGTGTTCTTTAAAAATCTCAATAGCTTTTTCCGCTGATTCGGCTTCGTAAATATTGTCAATATAATCTACGCCCTCAAATGTTGTTTTGAGTCCGAACCTTGTTAATTCATGATCTTCTACAATAAGGATATTTTTTTTCATATCTTTAATTCCTCTTTGGCGGGTATGTAGTCAGGATTCAGCTTAAGGCTTCTTTTAAAATTAGCATTGGCATCTTCATTTTGTCCCTGAGCCTTTGCTATGAGTCCTTGATAATAATAATATCTAAAATCATTTTCGTCAATATATCCTGCTATGGCAAGATAAAACTTTGCCTGTTTGTAATTTTGTTTTTCGATTTCAACTCTGGCAAGGTCAATCCATGCATCTTTGTATGAAAGATTTATTGAAATTGCACGTTTGAGATAGTTGAGTTCACGGTCTTTGTCGAAAAGCGCCATGTAATAGTAGGCCTCGGCGCAGTCTGAATGATTTTTCAAAATTTTTGCAATGATATCTTTTGATTTTTTATCTTCTCCGAGCATTTGATATGTTTCAGCAACTTTTATTTTTGGAATCTGTGAGTCTTTTTCTTTTGAAGCTGCTGACTCATAATATTTTAAAGCTGTTTTGTAGTCTTTGTTTCTATAGCTTAAATCTCCGAGAACAAGAAGCGCAGGTACATTTTTTTTGTTAATTTTGTAAGCCTTTAAAGCCATATCTTCAGCTTTTTCAAATTCTTTCATATCATAATATACTCTTGACAAAAGCCCGTAAACTTCTTTGTTGCTTTTCTTTTTGGTTGAAACCGCACTTTGAAGTGTTCTTAATGCTTTGTTCAATTCTTGCTCGTAAAAATAATAGTATCCGAGATGATAATTTTTCATATATTCATTTTTTTGAGTTTTATAAAGAATATATTGTTCAAGTGAATTTATTTTATTAATGTATTCGGTCGTGATAAAGGGCTGTTCCTTGATTGAATCAACTATTTTCAGAGCCTCTTTGGGCTTTTTGCCCTGTGAAAGAATTTCTGCTTTAAGTTTACTGTAATTAATATTTGTCGGATTTTTAGAAATGGCAATATCAACGTATTTTAAAGCATCACTGAAATTTCCTGCTTTTAAAGAGCCAAGAGACGCCAGATAATTTGCATAGTCGCTCCCCTGCATTAAAAATGAGTTTTTAACGAGTTCTGCTGTAGCTTCTTTACTCTGGTCGTTATAGATTATATTTGAAAATATTTCTCCAAGATATATTTCATCCTGTCTGGAGAGTTTTGTTGACGGATAATAGAATCTCTTAATTTCTTCTGTCAACAGATTTGAAATCTCTTTATCCTGCACTTTATCAAGAGCAAGTTCAGCAAGAGTAAAGAATCCGATATCAGCCATTTTGGTTGCAAAATGCAAATATGCATAATCGCTCGGATTAATGCTTTCAATCAAGACATCAAAATCCGCGTACGCTGATCTTACGTTGCTTTGCATAAATCTATTCAAGCCGATTGCATACTGATTATAGATATCATTTTTGGTAAGGGTGGCTTTTTGCGGTTCAAGAAAAATAAAACTGTGTGAAGCCTGAGGGGCAAGCGGATTTGCCGGCTGAATTTTGGCGTAAGGATTTTCGGCCCTGACGCTTATGGGGCTTATACATAATCCCGTTATCAACAAAATTAGTTTTAGCTTTTTGTTTATCAAATTTGGATCCGCCTTACTCCTCTATATTACCAGAATAATAGTAATTAAACAAATCTACAATACTTTTTTGCTCGGAATTTACATTTTCATTAACACTGAAGTCGTAAATATCCCGCAGCGTATAATGACTTAATTTTTCGCTGTCTTCCTGTTTAAAGCTGTGATGATTTTCTGTCAAAAATACTTTGATTATTTTGTCTACGGAGATTTGCAGAAATACATCAACAAGATTTTTATCAAAATGAGTGCCGGAGTCTTTAATTAAAATATTTATTACATTTATGATAGGCATTTTGTCACGGTAATGGCGGCGGGATGTTATTGCGTCAAAAACATCAGCAACTGCAAGAATTCTTCCGCCGTAAGGGATATCTTCACCTTTAAGGTGTCTGTAATATCCGCTTCCGTCATATTTTTCATGATGTGAGCAGGCTATTTCGGTTATTATTCTGAAATCTTTTGACATGCTGATGTTGTCAAGAATGTTGTGTGTTATTCTTACGTGCTCCTGAATATGGCTGTATTCTTCCGGTGTCAGTTTCCCTTCTTTTTGCAGAACACTGTCACGAATGCCGATTTTGCCGATATCATGAAGAATTGCGGCTTTTTCAATAAGTTCTTTTGTTTTGTCATCAAGCTTCAGAGCATCTGCAAGCAGCATTGCATAAAGTTTCACACGCTGAGAGTGACCTGCTGTGATTTTATCACGGGCATCTATTGAGGAGGCAAGAGTGTTTATGAAGCTTTCAAAAAGTTCTTTCTGTTCTCTGTAAAGCTGTTTCTGCTGCTCAAAAAGCTGGGCATTTTCCAGTGCAATGCTTGCGCTTCCTCCTATTGCAATAAGGAGATCCTCATCATTTTTGGTGAAGGTTCCGTTTGCTTTGTTCAGAACCTGAAATGCGCCGATAATCTCCTGATTATTGTTTTTTATCGGCATGCAGAGTATTGTTTTTGTTTTGTAGCCGGTTTTTAAGTCTACATCTTTGTTAAATCTTAAATCGTTGTAGGCATCAGCAATATTTAAGGTTTCGCCGGTTTTTACAACATAGCCTGCAAGACCCTTGCTTGCCGGAAAACGGATTTCCTGACTGTCCATGCCGAGTGCAACCTTTGACCAGATTTCATCTTTTTCTTTATCATAAATAAATACGGTGCATCGGTCTGCTTGCATTGCATTTTTTGTTTCTTCGGCGATAACCTTTAGTAAAACATTGATGTCAGTCAGCGCAGTAATTGAACGTCCTATTTTAACCAGAGAAACAATCGGGTCATTTTGGACTGCTGCGGTAAAATTTTCGCCTCTTTTTAATTGTTTAATTCTGCCTGTTATATATTCGCTCAGCGAGAATTCATCTTCTTCATGGGCATAATCTTTTGCATTTTCGTAATGCAGTAGGGCGACTTTGTCATTTCCTTCTGCGTAGCACAAACTTCCTGATGCAAATTCATTTACAAGTTTGGCAGTTATATTGTTTGAATAGTCTGCCATGTATGCCCCGTCGTGTATCAGTGCCAGTGAATTCCGGTAATTGTTTTTGTCAATTATATAATCTGTAAGCCCTAAAAAGCTTAGACAAACCGAAATATATGGCACAGAGTTGGCTTTCTTAAAGCAGTTAAGCGCGGAATTGAAGTCCTCTTTTGCTTTAGCCGGATTTTCGTTGTGTAAATCATTCAGAGCTTCTTTTATTAGAGATTTGCCTGTTTTTATACTGTTATTTTCTCTTTCTTCCAACATTTTTATAACCACACCTTAAAAAACTATAATTTGATTATACAGTATTTTATGTTAGAATTCAATTAGGTAACAGGTACAAAAAGTGTATTTTGGTAAAATTCAAGGAGGTATGATGAAAAAGGTTTTGACAGCTGTATTTTTTGCGTTGATTATGGTATTGCCGGCAAATGCAGCATATGATACAAATGCAAGAGTTCCGGTGGTTGGGAAACAAATTGTTTCTAAAAACGGTTTGCCGTCAACTATAACATTTAAAATTGTCGATACTTATGCTGACAATTCCGAAGCTACAACCAAAAAAGTTATTCAGATAAGTAAGCAGGATTTGGTTTATGCCGGAAATGACAATGAAGTTGCAGCGGTAATTTCTCATGAACTCGGCAATGTTATGAATTCTCAAATTTCAAAAGAAAAATTTCGTAATCTTGCAAAAGCAGCTCTTGCTTCTACTTTAAGCAGTGATAATATTTTGAATACTGCGGCTAACAGCGAATTTGCAAACAATAAAATTTCTGAAAAAGATGCAATGGACGCAGATATTACAGGCGTAGACCTTATGATTACAGCAGGCTACAACCCGCTTGCGATGGTTGTGCTTGTGACAAAAATGCCCGGCAGCACCTGGGAAGCCATAAAAGGCGATCCGTCAAATGCTAAAAGAGCTATGAATATTTATGATTACCTGCTTTACAACTATCCTTCAAAGGTTAAAGCAGGATACGCATGTAATGAATACAGATTTTTCCTGACTTATGCAGATCCTATAGTTGAGAAAAGAAATTCAAGCGAAAGAAAACTTGCTAAATTTCAGAAAGAACAGGCTAAAAAGAAAGCAGAACGTGCCAAACAAATTGCAAAATACAAAGCTACCGGCGGTTTGAACGGCTGGGATGCTACATATACACTTCTTGAAACTTTTGCAAATTCTTCGGAAAATTAGAGGCAGATGTTTCATTGAAAAATTCAATTAAAAAATCCGGTTTAAAAGCCGGATTTTTTGTATATCTGAATTGCTTCGCCAGTACTGACGAAGCAATTATAAATTTATTCTATTTTTATGTATTGCAAGGGTTGATTGCTTATTTTTATATAAATTAACGAATACCCATCATGCTGTTAAAGAAATTGTTTAGCGGGGAACGTCTTGCTCTGCCGGCTTCCCACTCGGCATCAAGAGCCTTAAGTTTACCTCCGACAGCATTGTAGAGTTCTTTAACCGCAGCATCAGCTCTTTCTTGTTCTGTTGCAAACTGTGCACGAATTTTTTGGAGTTCTCCGTTATCTAAGAATTTGCCTCCGCAGCCGTAGCATTCATCAATTTGAATCTGATGAAGAGAGCTTGCAAAATTTTTAACCATTTTCATTCCGCATACAGGACAGGTTCTTGTTGCAGAGCCGTCCACAGATTCAAAAGTTTTCCCTTGAATTGCCTGAGTTACTTCGTCAATGCTTTCGGCCTGTTCGTCAAACTTTTTGAATTCTCTGTTGTCAAAGAAAATTCCGCCGCATCCGTTAAGGCAAAGATCCAGATTCATATTTTGTGATGGAATCGGAATTTTGACCATAGGTTTTCCGCATGCAGGGCAGTTAATTATTTCTTGAGTATCAGCCATTATTATTCCTCCGAATTTAATATGTTTATCTTAATATATTTTAACAATTCTGTCAATCTTTTTAGTTATACGAAATAGCAGGTTTTATCAGCGAGTTCCCGTTTGTTATTGAAATTGTCTTTTTATCTTACAAAACTTGAAAAATCCCCTTTTCTTCCTATTGATTTAAGTTTCGAATAATTGTAAAATAAATTTACTGGATAGGAGATATAGTTATGGAAAATGAGAACAAATCTTTCTTTGTGAAGAAGATTTTAATTTTAATTCTTGCTTTAATCGGATTTATTACAACTATTAAGCTGGCAATAATATACTATAATGCTAATTTCAATCCGTATGCAGTCCCGAGTTTCTGTACTGTAAACTCATTTATTGACTGTGACGGTGTAGCCAAAACAAATGAATCTCAATTTTTCGGGATTCCTCTGGCATACTGGGGATTGTTCCTTTATTCCTTTATTATGATGCTTCTGGCGGCACCGAAGCTTAAAAATTTCAAGCTGTTACGATTTCTTGAAGTTTTCAAAAACCCGTTAGATTATATTGCTTCACTCGGAATTATTTCTTTTTTAATCAGCATTACATTGCTTTGCGTAAGTCTTTTTGAAATTAAAAAACTATGCGTGCTTTGTGCATTTACTTATATTTTAAATCTTCTTATTGCTTTAATAGCTCTGGATTATAAAAACGGCGGAGTTGTAAAGGCTTTTAAAACAAGTGTTGTTGATCTTTTGGACGGATTAAAGATAAAAAAATATATGATTGCCTTTACTGTTGTAATGCTTGCGGCTGTCGGATTTTTAACATATACATCAGTATCATACATATTTACTCCGCAGGTAAAAGCAAGAAACGAATTCAAAGAATTTGTTTCAACAAAGCATAACAAATATGCCGTAAAAGGCAATGTCCTCGGGGACAAGGATGCTAAAACAATAATTTATGCATATACTGATTACCGCTGTCCGATTTGCAGTGCTTATAATATTATGATTCATAAAGCTGTGAAAGATTTGAAAAATATAAAAATTGTTCACAGAAATCTTCCGCTTGATACGGAATGCAATAAATATCTCACCCAGCCTTACCATGTCGGATCGTGTTTGATGGCCAGATATGCGCTTGCTGCTGAAAATCAGGACAAATTCTGGGATATTAATTCACTGTTCTTTGAAAAACAGCCCAATACCGAAGAAGAAATTCTTGTTATCGCCAAATCAATCGGACTTGATACAGAAAAACTTAAAAAAGATGCAGACAGTGCCGAAGTTAAAGAGCGTATTCAATCAGACATTGAAGAAGCAACTTCAAGAGGCATCAACGGAACTCCGGCGACTGTTATCGGAACTCAAGTTTATATTGGTATAAGACAATATGACGAACTCAAACAATTATTTATCAATGCAGGAGCCCAAAAAAGAGGATTCTAAAATCCTTCTTCATGCTTGCTGCGGCATATGTTCTTCTTATCCCGTGTCTTTTTTGAAAGATGCGGGATATGATGTTGTTGTGCTTTTTTACAATCCTAATATCTATCCGTCTGATGAATATCAAAAAAGACTTGAGGCGGAAAGGATTCTCTGCGCTCATTTTAATGTCGAATTGATTGAGGATGAATACAATCAGGATGAATTCTTCGAGTATGTAAAAGGATTTGAGAATGAGCCTGAAAAAGGTTTAAGATGTGACAAATGTTTTGAACTGCGTCTTGCAAGGGCGGCAAAAAAGGCTAAAGAATTAGGAATAAAAAATTTTACAACATCTATTGTTATAAGCCCTCATAAAAATTTTCAAAAACTCTCACTTATCGGCGAAACTATTGCAGGAGAAAACGGCTTGAATTTTCTCTCAATTGACTTTAAAAAGAAAGACGGATTTTTGAAAACAAATAAAATCGCCAATTCACTTTCACTTTACCGCCAGAACTATTGCGGATGTAAATTCAGCATGCGGTGATATTGTCAATATGATTTGTTTTGTGTTAATATTTTTTTTGTTAAAAACGTGCAAATGAGAAGGGTTTAAAGTTGAAGAAAAATATATTTGACTTGTATCTGGAAAAAGTTAAGATGCTTCCTCTCTGGGCAAAGCAAGTTTTGTACGTCAAACTTAAAGAAGATATGCAAAAACATAACTGTGCAGAATTTTTGGACAAATTTCCTGACAAATTGCTTGCACTTTATTCACCCATTCTTACATTTGCTGGCAAGGATGAGCTTTTGAAAAAGAAAGCCGGACTTGATGCAAATATATATACTTTTTTAAAGTTATGCAGTGCGGATTATACAATTTTGGATATTTCGCTGAACATGTTTTTGACAATGGAAGAAACCGCAAAATATTTTATGTTTTGTATAGAGCAGGGCTATATTGAGCATCCGGATTCAGATGAAATCTTTGCAATGGCAGGTTTTATTTCCGGCAAATTTAAAACCGGCGAATATTTGCAGCGAAACAAAACTCTTTCAATGATGCAGGTTCAGGATGGGCTTTCGGAACAGAAAAAAATAGACTCTTACGGCGGTAAACATCTTAAAATTTTGGAAGTTCTGGATACAATGGGACTTGTGAAAGAGGAAGATTATAAAATAATATTTCTTCTGCAAGAGGAAGCGAAAAAAAGATTTGTAATAGATTACAACCTTGTGCCTGATGCTGAAAGAGGCTATAACAGCGAGCAGGAAAAAGAATCGGCAGAAGTTGAAGCCTTGAAAGAAGAGAATAAAAAATTAAAAGAAAAGTTAGTACAGTTGTTGCAGTTGGTGAAGAAAAATGTTTAACCCCAGACCGGAGATTTTAGTAAAATATTTAAGAGGAACGCTTGTTGAAGAAGAACATTTCGGGTTCCGTATGCTTGCTGATAAAGATAGGATAATCGATTATACCGGCGAAACCGGACATTATCCGTTTTATTTAAGATCCTGCGCAAAACCGCTTCAGGCAAGTCTTATAATAGATTACGGCATGGATATCAAATATGATATGTCAGAAGAAGAAATTGCCCTTTGCTGTGCCTCTCACGCAGGAGAAGATGTTCATATCAAAGTTCTAAAAGGGCTTCTTGACAAAATGGAATTGGATGAAAGCTTTTTGAAATGCGGTGTGCACAAGCCTCTTTCAAAGACTAAACAGATGGAAATGTTTTTGAATAAAGAAGAGCCGACTCAGCTTCATAACAATTGTTCCGGAAAACATATTATGATGCTCGGAATTTGCCTTATGAACGGATGGGACTTAGACAGTTATTATAAAGAAGATCATCCGCTTCAGGTTAAAATCAAAGAAAAGATAACAGAACTCTGCGAACTTAAGCACCGTTTTCCGATAACAAAAGACGGATGCGGGGTGCCGATAATGTCAATGCCGCTGGAGGATATGCTCAGAGGCTACCTGAATCTTTTTACAAATCCAAGGTATGAAAAAATAACCGGAGCTTTTCTTGATTATCCTTATCTGATAGGCGGAGAAGACAGGCTGGATACGAAGATTATTGAAAATTCAAAAAATCTTGTTGCAAAAGTCGGAGCCGGCGGGCTTTGCATTGTTGTGAATGTTGAAAAAGAAGAAGCTTTTGTTGTTAAAATAGATGACTGCGATATGAAAGCAAGAGAGGCGGTTGTTGTCAGGTCTTTAAAGAACCTTCGCTGGGCAGAGGTGCCTTTTGATACAATAATAAGAACTCTTCACGGAGATATTGTCGGCGAAATAGTGGCAGTTTAGGTATTTATGCCTTTTGTAAATTAATATTTTATAAAATCTATTAATTTTATTTATGATTTGATTTTGATAAGCCCTCTGTCAATAAAATCGCCTAAGAATTTTTTTGCATAAGCGTTGTAGTCAACCCTGCTGTTTTTATTTTTCATGCTGGCATAACCGTTGTCATAAATATTCTGTGTCTTTTCCATAACCTGTTTAAGTTCTCTGTTTGAAAGTTTTGATCCTTCAACAAACGTTGCAATCTCGACAAATCTTCTCTTTGCAAGCCCCGGCATAACTTCTTTTCTTCCGTTGATTCTCCCGAATACATGATCAAACTGCTGGGCTGCAAGCCCGAATTTGCCGTCTTTGATAGCCTTTACAAGTTTCGGGCTCGAATTAAGCCCGCCTGTGTTGAAGATGAGAGAATAAATCGCTTCTTTTTGTTTTTGAGAAAGTTTGTCAAAGTCGCCTTTAAGATGTTTTTTGGCAATATTTTGCGCTTCAAGAATATCTCTTGCAAGGAGGCTGTAAATCTCTGTATCTTTAATAGAACGTCCTCTGTATTTAGATACGTCATTATGGGCTTTTGTATTGTGCCCGATGCCTATTGTCAGAAATCCGCAGCCATCGTCATAAAGAGTGCGGCGCTTCTTTTCAAGCGATATTAAATCATTCAAAAAGTCCTGACTGACACCGGTTACTTCCATTACGGCCTTCTGGTTGCCGACAATTTTGAGGCTTGTGATTTTTTGTTTTGCAAGCGGAAGTGTCAGAGATTTCCCGCTTAAGTTGTTATAAGCTACAAGATCTTTGACGCTTACACCGTATTCTCTTGCGATTGACGTAACTGTGTCTTTAGGTTTTACCCTGTGGACTACAAGCCCCATATTCGGAGAAATTACACCGTAATCAGCAGGATTTGACCTTTTTCCAACGCTTTTTCTTCTGACGTTTTTTACCTGAACTTTCGGGGTGATTTTGTTGCGGGCATCTGCCCTCTTCATTGTTATAACTTCTTCTTTTGACGGAATTTCTAAAATTTGTCCGATTGCAAGTTTGTCCGGATCTTTCAGGTTGTTTTTTGCGGCTATCGCCCAGGACGGAATGCCGGTTTTGGCAGCGATTGTGGATAACATATCATCTTTTGCCACTTTAATTTTCTTATTCTCGCTTTTGTGTGCTGTATTTCTGCTTTTTTCAAGTTCTTGAATATCTTCTTCTGTCGGAATTTCAAGGGCACGATTTACAGCGAGTTTTTTTGCATCTTTGATGTCGTTTGTAAGCATAATTGCCCAGACCGGAACACCAAAGTCTTTTGCTATTTTTGATAATGTGTCGCCGTCTTTAACTGTATAAGTTTCAGGCGCTTCCGAAACATATTCCTCAACTTCAATTGAAATATCTCCGAGCCCGAGATCCTCATCTGCTTTTTTAGGTACATTTATGACGCTTCCTGATTTTAAGGTTTTTACGTTCGGATTCAATTCTTTAAGCATTTTAGCAGTTATATCATATTCTTTTGCAATTGTGGCAAAGGTATCTCCTGCTTTGACTTCATAGCCAGGAACTTTAAATTTTGTGTCTGCTTTAATATTTTCAAGATCTATGTCCGGATTGAGTTTTTGTAATTCTTCTTTATAAAGGTTAAATTTTGACATAACCGAAAAGGCACCTTTACCTTTTTCGATAGTCCAGCTTCCCCGAACGGTTTGGTCGTGTTCGGGTTCTGCTTTTGGTGGAATTTTGGCATTTTCCGGAATTTTTAAAACAGCACCTTCCTGAATAATTTTGTTGCCGTTTTTGTCGTTTTTAAGATTCGGGTTGGCTTTGATTAGGTCAGAAATGCTTACACCATAGTCATTTGCAATTTTATATAACGTTTCTCCCTTGGCGATGGTGTGAAAACCTTCAGGCGGATTGAAACAGTCGTATACCATGTCATAATCATCCTCATCGAAAGTGGTATCAGATGAGTTTTGTGGCTGTACAACAGTATACCGCTCCTGTGATTCTTGAAGCTTCTCTTCCTTTTTCTTTTCCGACTTTCTTGTAAACAGCTCAAACAAAAGCTGCGGAAGCATAATCGGACCTGTCGCTCTGAATATTGGCATATTTGACTAACCTTTTTTATTGATTGATACATATTAAAAAACGGTATAATTAAAGAAAAACTTTAAATAATACCGTTTAATTGTAAAAATATTTTTACAAAATGATTAATAAATATCTATTGAAGTACACAAAAACAGAACAAATTTGTCATTGCGAGCCGAAGGCGAAGCAATCCAGCCGATTAGCATGTCATCCTGAGGCTTTAGCTGAAGGATCTTCTAAAAATGAGAGTGGATTCTTCGCTTCGCTCAGAATGGCCGTTTGACCAAGAATCACTTAACTGTTCTGTGAAACAAAGGATAAAATTTATGTATTAAAAATTCTATCTCCTGCATCTCCCATACCCGGGACAATGTAGCCTTTTTCATTAATGCATTCATCAACTGCGGCAGTTATAATTTCAATATCCGGATAATGTTTCTGAATGTTTTCAATACCTTCGGGGGCTGCGATTATGCAGATGCATTTGATATTTTTGACAGGGATGCCTTTATCAGCATAGAGCTTAATAGCTTCAAGAAGCGAGTTGCCTGTTGCAAGCATGGGATCAGTAATATATATGTAGAATTTTTCAGGATTCGGTGCTTCCATCGGGACTTTATTGTAATACCAGATTGGTTTTAGGGTCTTTTCATCTCTGTACATGCCGATATGTCTTATGCAGGCCTGAGGCAGAATATCTATGGCTTCATCAGTAAAAATAAGCCCTGCTCTTAAAATTGGTGAAATAACCACTTTAATATCAGGGTCTATAGTTTTAGCTTTGAATGTTGTGATGGGGGTTGTAATTTCTTCTTCTACCAGAGGAAGATTGCGGCATGCTTCATAAAGAAGGCATCTGGTTATTTTTCTTGTCGCAATTCTTACCCCCTGGCTGTCCGTATTTTTGTCACGCATTGTGCAAAGGTTCAAAAGAACGACAGGATTTGAAATTACTCTGACTTTTTCTAAATTCATCTTTTCCACTCCTTTATTCTGTTTTTAAAATTCCGGTTGTTTTTTTCTATATTATCAAGAACATTGTCAAATTTACTAATTTCTTCAGAAATTATTGAGGGATTTATAGCTTTTGTATTTTTTAAATTGGAATTTTCACTGATTTGATTCATAAAATATGAACTTCTGGTTCCAATAGCTCCGATTTTGTCGAACATATCATTGAGAAGTGTTAAAGAACTGAAAATCCTTTTGGGTTCATTAACAACAATTAATTTATTTGAGTTCAGACTTTCTGTTGTCGGCTGGGTGATTTCAAGAGATTTGGAGCCGCCAAGTCCGTTGAATTCTACGGTTGCAACCGACCCTTGCGGAATGCTTACACCCTCTTCGGTAATAACAAATTTTACATAAACATTATTATTTACGATGTTTATTTTTTGTATGTATCCGACCTGAACTCCCATAAATTTAACCGGCGAACCTACAATCATGCCATCTACATCCGGCATAAATATCTGGTAAGTTTTCAGAGCTTTTGTTTTGTTGTAATTATGAATTTTAATCCCGAATATAGTTATGCACAAAATAAGAAGCCATATAATGAATTCCATCCAAGCGTAAAAATGCAGTTTGAAATGCTTAACCATGCCTCTATTATACATGAACACATGTTTTTTGCCACTTGCAAAATTAAAAATTGTATTATAGTATAGTTGTATTGAAATTTATTTGTGAGGTTTACATTTATGGAACAGATTATAAAAGTAGCGTGGGACTTGAACGAAAATACCGATAACAGATATCAGCTGGTTTACGAAATTGCTGAACTTGCCAAAAAACTGGTTGATGAAAATCAGGCTAAAAAGGCTCATGATGATTTTGGTTTTGAAGAAAATTACGACACAGGATATACAAAAGAAAATCCTGTAGAGCATGCCATTATGGTTAAAGCATCAGAAGCTGACGATAACAGGCTTGTCGGTTAATAAGTTATTAAAGAATGCACAAAGGTTTGAGGGCTTTTGTGCATTCTTGTGTTCTAAGTTGTGAGGGGAGTTTATATGGAAAATACGTTGAAGTTTATAAATGAAAAAACAGAAGGATTCAGGCCTGAAATAGGAATAATACTCGGCTCAGGGCTTGGAGAATTTGCTGATGAGTATTGTGATTATGCGATAAGTTACAATGATATCCCGAATTTTTTGAAATCAACCGTTCAAGGGCACAAAGGCAGACTTGTGTTTGCGGATATTGACGGCAAAAAAACGGTTATGATGCAGGGCAGAAACCATTTTTACGAAGGCCATACCATGGCAGAAATTACATACCCTGTTAAGGTTATGAAAAAATTGGGCGTGAAAACTCTTATTCTTACTAACGCTGCAGGAGGGGTGAATAAAAATTTTAAACCTTCCGATTTGATGATAATAACAGATCATATAAATTTCATGGGGACAAATCCGCTTATAGGACCCAACAATCCTGATTTGGGCGAAAGATTTCCGGATATGAGCGAAATTTATAAAAAAGATTTGATTGAAATTGCGGACAAATGCGGAGAAAAATTAGGTATAAATCTTCAGCATGGTGTATATTTTGCCTCTTCCGGCCCCAGTTATGAAACACCAGCGGAAATCAGGATGGCCGGTATTCTCGGAGCGGATGCCGTCGGGATGTCAACCGTTCCGGAGGCTATTGTCGCAAATTACTGCGGGATGAAAGTTCTCGGCATCAGCTGCATTTCAAACCTTGCCTCCGGTGTTGAAGGTGCTCAAAAACTTTCTCACTCAGAAGTTATTGAAACCACAAATTCCGCAAAATCCGGATTTAAGGCGCTATTAAAGGAAATTATAAAGGTTGTGTAATCAATATCCTGCGGGCTCAGATTTGTAAATTTCAGAATTGTAAACTAACGTAAATTTTTTATATACTCTCACTTGTCAAATTTTTTCATTCGGTTAAAAATACATGACGGGAAGGATCAAATATGTTAGTAAGAAATATAAACCAGACAACAAAGCCAAAGCAAAAAGACTATGGCATATTATCTCCAAATGCGGTGCCTAAGTCGTCGGGTTTACCATCTGAGCACATGTCTTCCAATTCAATAGGTTTAAATAAGAGTCCTTTAAAAACGAATTCAAAAGAGTTAGCTTTTAAAGGCTCTTTTTTTAGGCTTTATAAAGAAGCCGGCAAATATGACATTAATGCATTTCTTAATGAAATGGAAAAACCGCTCGACGGAATGGTTCGTAATCTGTATAATGCCGTTTCTTCTTCAAAATTAACTAACAACCTGATTAAAACAAAACCCGGAGAAGAAACAGTTACAGTTTATCAGAAGACCATTCCTACACTTATCGGGAATGGTTTTTCAGATCCGTTTTTAAAATTTCCTGGTGATATCCTCAACGGCACTGTTGAACTTATCGGAAAAATTAAACCGTTTGCAGATTGGTCTGAAAGAACTTTAAAAAGACCATTTTTTAAAAACATAAGACATCGTTCAAAAATAGATTATGAAGTTAATGCGCTTCAGGGACTTTTAGAGTTCAAAAAGATGTCAGTGAATGATGCCTTGAAAGCAAAGGCTGCAGAACTTGGAACTGATGTAAAAAGTTTGAGTGAGGAAGTTAAGGCGCAGGTTGAAGCGGATGTACAAAAGAATTTCGAATGGCTGATATTCCAGCGTTCAATGAAACCTTTTGACACAAAAGTCGGCAATTATGATACAAAGCATGAACGAGCCTTAAACAGACTTGTTTCAGGACTTCCGCCGGCAATATTTCTGGCAAATGATGCCTACAACCTTTCCCGTATGCTTGATGACAATCCGAAAGAAGCTAAAAAGGAAAAACGCACAAGGTTTAAGCAGGAAACTTCCAGAATTCTTACGAGCGGTTATTTAACTTTGATTACAATGGGCGCTCTGTCAAAACTTATTAACAATTCCAAAATCGGAATTATGGCAATGACAGGTACAACGGTTCTTGTGACAGAAATGTATTCACGTTTGAGAAACGGAAAATATATTACAAGACTGACTCCGGAACAGGCAAGAGCTTTGAATGAGAAAAATCACGCTCCGGAAGCTTCAATAAAGCCTCAAAACCTTTCATTTAAGTCAAACTCAGAAAATAAGGCAAATTCTAAAGAAAAGCAGCAAAAACCGCTTCTTTCGTTTGATACTATATTGAAAGCCAGTGCAGCAGTTATTGCCGGCGGATTTGCAATTAAGGGTATAAGAAAAATTCCGCGTGTAGATGCCGCTTTTGAAGCTGTATTTAAACCTTTTAAAAATGTTTATAAGGAAATGACCGAAATTTCCGATTATAAAGTTACGCAGAGCCAGATTGACGAAATCGCAGATACTTTGATTGAAAGCGGTTTTAAAAACCGGGGCGAACAATATAGAAAAGTTGCTATTCACTCACGAGAATTGGTGGTGGATAAAATTGTAAAAGAATTAAAAAAATCATCAGATATAAAAGTTATTGATAGTTTTCTTGAAAAATTATCAAAACAGGATACACATTCAGAAGATATGAAAAAAAGTTTCAAATCTTTGATTGATGTTCTGGACAAAAACGGTTATAAAGATCTAGCGGAAAAATACAGATATTCGTTTGTTAATAAAGTTAAGTCAGATGCAGGTTTAAAAACAGAACTTGCAAAGGTTAAACAGGAGCTTCAAAATATAGGAAATCTTAACTCAAATCTTGCTGACAGAATTTCTAAAAACGGATTGAACAAGATAACGGATGACAGTTTTTCTGCGGAGATTAAAGACGCTCTTGCAAAGTCGGGCAGCAAAGAAAATAAATTATATAATGAATATATGGATGCTCTTGAAGGGATGGTCAACCTTGGCACCCGTGACAAAAAAGTTAAGCCTCTTGTGAACTTTTTCATAACCCCGTTTTCGTTTATGTGGAGTGTTGTCAAATTCCCGTATAAAATAGCAAATGCTGTTGTGGAATTGTTTATGAAAAAAGCTCCAAAATCTCAAAAATCAATGGATGCTTTGAATATGGAAGCTGTTTCCAAGAGTTTTGACAAAATCTATGAGCAGGTAGGTAAATACAAAAAAGCCATTTCCGGCATAACAGATGAAGAAGTTAAGGGAAAATATTATAAGAAATTCCATGATTTTGTAATGGATAATACATTGAAAGCCTTCAATGTAAATTCAATGTCAAATATATCAAACAGTGATCTTTCAAACCTTGCTAAAACAGCAGCAACAGCCGCTACAATCTGGTTCCTGATGACTGATAACTACAACATGGTAATGTTAAAGTCTAACGGTAATGATGTGGAAGGTGCTGAAACCAAGTTCAAAGAAAGATTTGTACAGGAAGGTTCAAGATTGTTCTATCAGACCTTGTTGATTGATTTGTTCAACAAGACATTCCAGAAACAATACAACGGATCATTGCTTGGAATGAGCTGGATAACCCTGACAAATACAACAATCGGCGAATGGCTGACAAGAAAATCAGTCGGAGTTCCTGTCGGAATGCACACAAGAGAAGAACTAATAAAACTTGAGGAAGCACAAAATAATGCAACAGGCTTCAAGAAAGATTACTATCAGTTTATGAAACGTCTGACAGGTAAGCGTTCAATCCAGTCTTATAATGTTAACAAGACAAAGACTGCTAAGGAATCTGAAGTTAAATAATTTTACAATTATCCCTTGATGTGCACTATAATAAAAGATTCTTCGGGCTTTACCCTCAGAATGACAGTTAGGCGAAGAATCCCATTACTGTTCTTACGTCAAGAGATAATTGCGAATAATTTAAACAACCAGAATCTGTGCAGGATAAGAGAACCGTTCCTGAATTTTTTGAATATTATCTTTCTGCCATACGAAAATTCCGATAATGATTGCGGCAATAATCAGAATTGTAATCAAAATTTTGGTAATTGCAAAGAAAATTCTGACTATTAAAGAAATTGCCAGCACAATACCAAATATAATTAAACCCGTCATTAAATCCATAATTAATTTCTCACTTTGTTTTCTTCACCCTTTATAAGTCGTTGAATATTAGACCTGTGGAGGTATATTATATAAACAGCACCCAGTGCACAATAAACAATATATGCAGCAGGCTGCTTAAATAAATACATCAAAACAGGTGAAAGCGCAAGTGCAATTATAGACCCTAGGGAAACGTATTTTGACGTGTAAGTAATAATACCCCATATTGCGGCAATAATAAGCCCTACCACCCAATTTAGGGCAAGAATGGTTCCGACGCCTGAAGCAACGGATTTCCCGCCCGTAAACTTAAGAAATACAGATTTGCTGTGTCCTAAAATTACCGCAACAGCTGCTAATACCGGTAAAAGGCCAATGTCAGTGAAGGTTGATGCAAATATTTTTGCAAGAATAACAGGTAAAGCACCTTTAAATGCATCAAGAAGAAGTGTTATGAAAAACCATTTTTTGCCCATAACTCGCTTAACATTTGTTGCCCCTGTGGAGCCGGAACCGATTGTTCTGATGTCCTGTCCTGTTGCAAGTTTTACAATAATATATCCTGTCGGGATTGAGCCGATTAAGTATGCACCTAATACAACCGCCAGTATTTCTATAATTTTTTCCATAAAATTCTCTCCTTTATTGTATGATTTTATCATAACGAAAAATTTTTGGCACGTTTTTAAAATTACACTAAAAGATTGATTTAAAGGGTACCCTATGATATTATATTGATAATAAGAATGCTAAAATTATGAGAGAGTTATGAATAACAGACGATTAATTATATTAGGAATACTTATAGTAATAATTTCGGTAGTTGGTAAATTGATCTGGTCAGGTTTGTCCAGAGTGAAGGTTGATGACTTTAAACCGGCGGCCGTAATTTTTCTGGTAGATTCTTCAGCTTCTAATCAGAAAGCGCTTGCAGATCAGAAAAAAACTCTCAGACAAATCTGCAATCTGCTTGATCCGGAGGATCAGGTAAAGATTTTAAGAGTGTCTGAGGAGGCCTATTTGATTTATGAAGGGACACCATTCAATGGTTCCGGAATTACAAAAGCCTTGGACGCTTTTACGGCCTATGACAGCAAAGATTACGGTACAGCATACGGACTTGCCATGAAAAAAGGGTTCAATCATGCACTTGCGATGCAGAAAGAAGGTTATATTCCTGCAATAGTCGTTCTTGGCGATCTTGAAAACGAAGGCGCAATTGAAAAACAGGTCAATTGGGATTTGCTTCCGAAAAACGTGGAAAATGCAAAACAATATATGCCGGCTCTTGCAATGATGTTTTTGTATGCACATCCAGAAAAATTGGATCTTGTAAAAGAAAAACTAACGCCTGTTCTGGGTGAGAAAAAGCTTATAGTTTCTCCTGAACAGAATACTGATAAAGCAATAAGACAATTTATTCATGCGTTAGGCAGATAATTTTAAAGCAATATAAATATAAGGGGAATTTTATGACAATAGTTGTTTCATCTTCTAAACTTGAGAAAGTATTTGATGAAAAAGATGTAATCAATATCGGTACAAATCCAAATTGCGACTTTCATCTTGATTTGGATTTTGATGTTCTTTTGACATTGCAGTATGACAAAGATGAAAACAAATGTATCTTGATGAATACTTTTCACAATGAAAGGGTTCTGTTTAAAGGAAAACCGATAAAGAAGGTTGAAATAGGCAATATTTGTAAAATAATGTTTGCAGGAAGCCCCGAATTTATCAATATAAAAATAGTTGAAACAACTGCGTCACCAAAGGCTGTAAAAACTATAGCAAGAGAAGAGATGTCAGAAGAAGATATGCAAAAACTATACGGTAATGATCCTAATGCTGCAATGCGTGTCAGGTTGGAAAGGCAAAAAGCTGATATAGAAGCGGCAAGGGTTGCCATAATCAAACAGGTTGCATTTCAGATAAACGACTTAAAAAATAAAATTGGTTCAAATACCCGTACAAATGTATTTTTACACTTTGCGATGGCCGTGAGTTCAATCCTTTGTTCGTTTGGGCTTGCAAACTATTTAATGGGGCTTTCGATTAAAGAATCAGCAAATTATCTGCATATGCCGACTAATATTAAAGTTTGGGTTGCATATTCAATACTTGTATTTGGTGCAGCTTTGATGCTTAAACAAGGGGTGTATTTGTTTCTTCAAAGTTCTGATAACAAGAACGTATCAGGAACCGCAAAATTTGCACAAGGGTTTATGATTGTCCTGTCGCTGATTTTTATGCTGGGTGTTTATGTTGTAAACCTTGTGTATTATATGAATTTGAATGATTTTGTAACATTTGCAATCTTTGTATCATTGTTTTTCTCCGGTCTGCTTACGGCGCTTTCTCTCGGATGCGGATATTTTAAACATTCGTCAGGCGAGTGGGCAATGACTCTTAACAAGTATGAATACAGAGAAGATTTTGAATCAGTTCTGAAATCATACAGACAATGGATTGAAAGATATGTAAACAGTTTTTCAAGAACAAAAATCCAGAATATAAAGGAAAGAATTTTTAATTTACAGTTGAAATCAACAGGAGAAATTGTAATCGGTATATTAACGGCACCGTTTCTTGCATATGGTGTTTCAAACACTTTAGCAATGTGTTTTCCGGAAGCTGCAGGATGGATAAGAATTTCGGGTTTAAGATTTTCCCCTGTGTTTTTGGTTCTGGCCACATTTTTGATTATTTTTGCATTTTTCTCATTTGTTGCTGCATTCACTGCCACCAAGAAGATTCAGGCATCTCAGGTAATCAAGCAGGATGGATTCAGCGATTACAGACAGCACGGTGTAAACATTTTCGGACTTGAAGGCACACGTAAACTTGAATCAGACAGAACACGTTCATTATTTATCGGATGTTCAATTATCTTTATAGAATTCACAATGAACATTTCATATTTTGCAACAGAAATCGGCGGAGATTTGCAGGGATTATTCTTAAGTTTTATTGCTGCTCTTGTTCCGACTGCATTGTTGATTGCCGAAACATTTATGCTTGCCCAAACTATGTTTGATATATATGCATGTGATGAATTGATTGCAAAGCTAGACAAAGACTAGAAATGAAAAATGAAGCGTTTAAGTGGGTTTATAATATTATTATACATATTTTTGACAGTGCTTGTGCTGATAATTCAGCCGGCAATGCATAAACCGGTTGCGCTTGAAAACGTAGATTTTAAAATAAAAGAGCAGTTGATGAATCCAAAACCCCGCAAGGTTTCGGATTATATGGTAAATATCAAATTTGCCAGAGCAAAGAAAGCAATTGTCAACAAACCGGATAATACAATTCACATAAAACCGGAAGACGATAAACATATTTCATTAGATTTGACAGGCGGAACAAGCGGATACCAAACAACTGTAACAACAGACGATAATGTTGTTCAAAGCCCTGAGGACTTGAATATTGATATATCGCATGCTGATGATATTTATACTGAGAAGGAAGCGGATTTAACCGGGCAAATTCCATATATGGAAGATTTAATAGGATTGGAAAATCAGGAAAATGTGCAATCTAAAGAGATTGAAACTTCTTCTGAAGATATTCCGCAGACCGAAATCCAGTTGAATTTGAAAGATGAAGTCGGCAGCTGGCGTTTTAGAGGGTCAAAAGAGGAAATTATAGCCTGGAATGAATGGCGGAGCAAGCTTCAGAACAGGATAATGGATGAATCAGGAGTAGAGGCTCCCGTAGGCACTTTGATATTATTTTCGTTTGATGTATCGGCCGGAGGCCATATAACAAATTTGCGCTATACCTGTTCTGATAAAGAATATGCAAGGGCGGCAAGGGCCGATATGGTGAGAGTTTTAAGAAGACTGGAAGGTGATTCGGTTTTAAAATTTCCGGATAACACCAAAAGAAAAAATGTAAAATTTAAAGGCGGATTTTTGCTGGATTATACAACTCAATACTCGTCGCCTGACGATTATTCAGATTATGAAAGGATTAGATTATGATGAACAGAAAGACTTTTTTGGTAGTTGCAGTACTCGGACTTGTGCTTGCAATGTTTGCAGCTACATTTCTGGTTACCGGTATGAAGCCTCAACTTCACAAATCTTTTTTGCTGGAAATAATAAATGTGAAAATTAAGAAATAATATGTTATAATAAATACAGTTATGTATGTATGTAAAGATTGCAAAAAAACTTTTAAAGAAAAAGTAGAATATTGTGACTGTGGCAACAATGTATTTGAGGAAATTCCGGATCCGCCGGCGCAGGTGAATAATTATTACCCCGTAGAAAATCAGGATGTGTTTAAGCCTGCACCTATGCTGCCTGTGAATATAATGTCCATAGTTGTATTTTCATTATGTTGCTTATTTTCATTAGGTTTTGTTTTATTTTTTGGACCTGAACCTAAGAAACAATCGAAAGCACCTGTTACACATGAAAAAACTGTTGTGAAGGAAATTCCGACTGTGGAGAGTTTTTGGGATGACACACCTTCTTATGTTGTACCAACCTCAGAGGCAAAAGCTAATGCTGACTGGGAGTTATACAAGAACGGGTTAAGAAATACTCTTCTTGCAATGTTTGATTCAAGAGGAATTGAAGGTTCGGGATCTTGTGAAATTGAGTTTGTTCTTGATAGACACGGCAATTTAAGAAAGAAAAAACTTTATCAAAATACCGCAAATAAACCTCTTGTAAATGCTGTAAAAAAGATGCTTTCCGGTGTTAAAGGCTACAATCCGCCGCCTTCCGGTTATGATGAAAGCACTATAAGGATGGAAATAAAGGCAAACTCTGATTTTACATATACTTTAATGTATAAAAATTAAGTAAAAGAGAAAAAAACTTGACAAAAAGTTAGTCATGCCTTACATTTGTATTAGGAATTTGATTTACTATTAATTACCACCAATTGTAAGGGTATTTTCCCCCGTAAATGCGGGGATTTTTTTGTGCCTTACGGATGTGTTAATATAACCTGTCAGGACGCCCCTGTTGTGTAATTATTTTTATGGTTCTATCAAATAGAATATTTCGGTATCGTCGATTAAATTGCTCTCAGGGGAGATAATGAAGTCTAATTTACGGATATTATATATTATTTTAGTCAGTTTGTTTTTAAGTTCCGGAGTCTGCCGGGCTGAAGATATAAAGCCCTGTTGCAGGTACCCTGATTATGTGTATGAGTATCTGGGCAGCGATAAATTTGAAAAATTTAACAGGAAAATGTTTAACTTTAATTTGGGGCTTAACAAATATACAATCAGACCCGTACATATTTTGTGGGCATCTATTATGCCTCAATACGGGATGGACAGGATAAAAGGAGTTGCAACCAATATTGAATATCCTGCAAGACTTGTGAGCAGTTTAATTCAGAGAGATTTTAAAACATCAAGGGATGAAACAGTGAGGTTTTTAACAAATTCTACAATAGGACTTGGCGGGATGTTTGACCCTGCCAAAAGCTGGCTGAAAATTCCGCCTTCCAATGAAAATATGGAGCAGGCTTTTGAAAAATGCAAAATTAAATCAGGGCCTTATCTTGTGGTTCCTGTCTTGAACGGAACCAGTCCGAGGGGGCTTGCAGGACGTGCCTTAGATGCGGCGCTTAACCCTTCCTGTTATATTGCAACACCTGTTCTTGCAATTGTTAAAGCAGGGCTTCTGGTCAATCGAACTTCTTATATGCAGCCTGTAATTAAAATGGTTGAATCCACTTTTGCGGATCCTTATGACATTGCAAGAAAATTTTATGGTGTTGAAAACTATATTAAATACAAGAATTATGACAGAAAAGATGTTTTGGATACGGCAATCGAACTTATGAACAGTCATGATGCAGTGGAAAATCTTGATTATCAGGAGGAACCGGAGCTTGTAAAAGAAAATTCAGACGGGCTTAATAATTCAGAAAATCTTTCGAAAAATATTGAAAGCGAAAAAAACGT